>JAYVKQ010000392.1:0-4592 GCA_043768285.1 Saprospiraceae bacterium
GCAACGCAATGGCAAATGCGACTTGGCTAAAGAGTGGTATCAAAAATTCGTTACTGCCGTACCCGAAGATGCTCGCGGTCAATACCTCAGCAAGGCGTGCGACTACGAAGAAGAACTTAAAGTGAAAGGCGTAGGCATTTATGATGTCAAACGCGGCACTATCAACTCTGAATTTGACGATTTCGGTGGTCATTTCTACAAAGATGGTATCATCTTCGCCTCTGAGCGCGACAAAGGTATCGTCTCTAAAAGAACACATAGCTGGACTGGTCAGCCGTTCCTCAACTTGTTCTACGTACCCGTAAAAGGTACTGGCACTGAGGTAACATATGGTCGCCCAGAGCCATTTTCAAGTGATTTGAATACAAAATATCATGATGCTGCCGTATGTTTTAACAAAGGTCAAGACCAAATATTTTTTACCCGTAATAACTATTCGAACGGTAAAGTAGCAGTTGATGACCAAGGCATCATGAAATTGAAAATATATACCGCCAAAAAAGAGAAAAAAGACGGTTGGGGTAAAGAAGAAAGTTTGCCTTTCAACAGCGACGAATACTCTTGCGCACATCCTACCCTTTCAGCTGATGGCACTAAAATATTCTTCGCTTCTGATATGCCTGGTGGCTTCGGTGGCATGGACTTATACGTATCTGAGCAAGAGAACGGCAAATGGGGTCCTCCTGTAAACCTTGGTCCTGGCATCAATACTGAGGGGCATGAGTTGTTTCCTTTTGTTCACGCATCATCTAATCGTTTGTACTTCTCGTCTGACGGACACCTTGGTTTGGGTGGTATGGACATTATCTACGTTGAAGACAAAGGCAACAACCAATGGTCAACACCCGAAAACGTAGGCGCGCCTATCAACTCTGCGGACGATGATTTCTGTTTGAATATGAGCGAAGACGGCACTTATGGCTTCTTCTCCTCTGACCGCACAGGTGGTTCTGGTCGCGATGATATTTATAGCTTCACAAAATCAGCTGCTCCAATTAAAGTGTATGTCTATGACGCAGAAACAAAACAACCTATCGAAGGTGCAACTGTTGTCGCTGAGGGTTTGAAAAAAACGTCTAAGACAGGGAAAGATGGCAAAATAACATACGAATTAAAATTTAATACCTGCGATAAATTCGCCGCTTCTTTTGAAGGCTACGAGCCGAACACCAAAGAGGGTTGCGTAAAAGGCGCGGAATCAGCTAATGATATTACAGTTGTTGAAATTCCGTTGAGCAAAGAGTTTAAATACAAAGTGGAAGGTGTTGTTTTCGACCAATCTAATGGCTTGCCTTTGCCGGGTGCAACGGTTCAACTATTGGGAGGTAAAGACACTTCGACTGTCACAGACGCATCTGGTCGCTACTCATTTCCACTTGAAAAAGATATTTGCTACAAATTGCGTGGCGAAAAAGATAAATACTTAGCTGTTTCAACAGAAGATACCATTTGTACTAAAGATTTGAAAGAAGACAAAACATATTTGGTAAATTTGAACTTGCAACCAACGACTGTTCCTGTCGAAACTGTTGTTACAACAACTGAAAAAGATAAAAATGGTAGTGGTACAGGAACTGGTACGAATACAAGTACAGGCACAAACCCAACAAAAGGGAAAGATCAACCAGTAGCTGGTAAAGAAACAGGTAAGGATAAAACGAAAAAGAACGATGGCTTTGAAGTAAGTCCAACGACACATGATGATAATACAATAGCCTATCTATTGCATATCTATTATGACTTCGACCAAGCCTATATTCGTGACGAATCAAACCCAGAGTTGAAAAAATTGAAGAAAATGATGACAGACAATCCGAACTATATCATCGAGATTGCCTCACATACAGATGCACGTGGTTCAGACTCATACAACAATCGATTGTCTCAACGCCGTGCAGAAGCAGTCGTGCGTTGGTTGGTCAAGCAAGGTCTTGAAAGAGACCGCTTAGTACCAAGAGGATATGGCGAAGGCATGACATCTAACAAATGCGTCAACTTAATACCTTGTACTGAAAAAGAACACCAAATGAACCGCCGTACTGAGTTCCGCGTGTTGGGCTGCAAAGGTTGTACTGATGAAAAAGTATTATCAAAGCCTAACGAAAAAACGAAAGTGGACAAATGTCAAGGCTGTCCGTTTTAATGGACAATGGATAGTTGATAATGGATAATATGCGAAAGTTTGACTATCAGATTTTTATATATTGACATCTCAATACTGAGGGGGTAAAAAATTATCCATTATACGTTCTCAATTATCCATTACAAATAAATCTGGCTAGAGTAAAAGTGAATATATATTTTTAGGGTGATTGTCGCAAGGCAATCACCTTTTTTCGTTTTTGGAGAAAAAATACTGAGGGGGGTATATCATTATGCAAAAAAGTGTATATTTGTATGAAAATATCAAAAATAATGGATAATACAACACTTCAAAGCCTTCAAGAACATTTGATACATCGCGTCAAATCTACTACTGATGTGGATAAATTGGTGCGTTTTCTAATTTTCTTGGATGAATTGCCTATCTCAGAAGAAAGCGCAAAACGTATATTTCGCCCCATACGAAAAGGCATATCTTTAGAAGCATTAAAATATGAGCAAAATTTCAAAGGTACTGATTGGGACAAAGCCGATAAATGGGTGCAAGAATTAGACATACAAGAACCAATAGAGGAACTACTTAGCCAACTTTCTAAATAATGAAAACCTACCTTTTTGATACAAACATACTCCTATTTTACTTCCGTCAAGACTATAAATGGCAATATATCAACGCTCAATACAACCTCCGCAATCTCTCGGATAATGTTGTATGTGTTGTTTCATGGGGTGAATTATACGCGCTCGGTCTCCGCAACGCATGGGGTGAACGCCGTTTAAAAGCACTTGACCGCCTCAATGAATTTTTCATCATTGCTGATATATATGAGGAAACTATACTTCAAAAGTATGGCGAAATTGACGCTTATAGTCAAGGGAAACTCCTTTCAAAACCCTTACCTAATGGGCTATCTGCACGTAATATGGGTAAAAACGATTTATGGATAGCCGCTACTGCTCATGTTTTAGGAATAACTGTACTTACATCTGATAATGATTTTGACCATCTAAATGGTGTATATATTGAAGTTGAAAAAGTCGTTTTTCCTTCATAAATTATTGAAATTTCTAAGAAAATACTGAGGGGGTCTATGCTATTCCAAATATTCCAACTAACTTTCACCAAAATCAAAAATCAATTACCCTATGAGTAATCTCTTTCGGAAAAAATCAATTGAGCAAGTCCTCAAAAATGCAGATAACGAAGCCCATAGCAATGGCGGAACCCTTGTCAAAAGCCTAAAACTACGCGATTTGGTATCACTCGGCATTGCAGCTGTTATCGGCGCAGGTATATTCTCGACTATCGGTAAAGCGGCGTTTAATGGCGGACCGGGTATCGTCTATTTGTTCATCATTACAGCTATTACGTGCGGATTTACCGCCTTTTGCTATGCCGAATTTGCCTCTCGCGTACCCGTTGCAGGCAGTGCTTACACCTATTCATACGTGGCTTTTGGCGAACTGGTGGCATGGATTATCGGCTGGGCTTTGATATTGGAATATGGTATTGGTAACATTGTGGTCGCCGTTTCGTGGTCGAGCTATTTCAACAATCTTTTAGAGGGCATTGGCATACACCTACCCGCATGGGTCGTCACCGATAACGCCACTGCCAAAACAATATACGATGCAGCCCTCCAAAACGGTAAAACTACTGAGGGGTTAGCATGGACATCGGCTCCCGTCATAGGGGGTATGAAACTTATTGTCAATATACCTGCCTTCATCATAGTCATATTGATAACAGCCTTAGCGTATATCGGCATAAAAGAGAGTAAAAAAAGCGCGAATTTCATGGTTGCTTTCAAGCTCATTGTACTGTTTATAGTCATAGTTGTCGGCTTTTTTTATGTAAAACCTACTAATTGGTCACCTTTTATGCCCAATGGATTTGGGGGCGTGTTGGCGGGTGTATCAGCCGTTTTTTATGCTTATATTGGTTTTGATGCTATATCTACTACCTCAGAAGAATGTGAAAACCCGCAACGCGATATGCCACGCGGTATGATATATTCCTTGATTGCCTGTACGATTATCTACGTTTTAATTGCCTTAGTCATAACAGGCATGGTCAAATACAGCGAATTTCAAGGCGTGAGTGACCCTTTGGCATATGTTTTTGAAAAAACGGGCTTAACAGGTTTGAACTATCTCATATCTGTCAGTGCTGTGATAGCAACTACAAGTGTTCTCTTGGTTTTCCAAATCGGACAACCGCGTATATGGATGAGTATGAGCCGCGATGGATTGTTGCCGAAACCCTTTTCGCGTATCCATCCAAAATTTGGTACGCCTTCATTTGCAACGATAGTAACGGGTTTTTTAGTAGCTATTCCTTCCCTGTTCGTTGATGCCAATTTGATGACCGATTTGACGAGTATTGGGACACTTTTTGCCTTCGTTTTGGTCTGTGGTGGCGTGCTATTGCTACCGATTGATAATAGTCCAGATAAAAAATTCAATTTACCTAAAATAGATGGACAATG
>JAYVKQ010000393.1:0-5919 GCA_043768285.1 Saprospiraceae bacterium
CACTTTCATATAGGCACATTCGCCGACAACGCCGTTAGGCTTTTCAGTGGTGGCTATCACGCGGTCTTCCGAATCGCAGTAGAGGAATATATCCACGTCATCACCGGGTTCTAAACCCTCTGGCACGTAGCGTTTTGGCAATAGCACTTCACCGAATTGCTTACCATCTAAATAGACTCCAAAGTCGGTAGTTTTTATGACGTTGAGGGTTGCGTATTGTCCTAATTCTATCATTTAATATATGTTGATTAGGCTGCCTCAAAAGGTACTGACCAATTTTCAATCCAAATTATAGTTCGTTTGCGGCATAACTTTTCAAAAATTTAAAACTTTTGGAAAGTTATTGCTCGGAAAATGAAATTTAATTTTGAATAAAAAATTCGTCGCTTACCTTCTGCGACAGCCTCAATAAGTTAAATTAATTCAGCAATTGCCACCTAAAACCCAATCGTATTTGCCTATCAGGTATAGGATAATTAAAAATTTGATAATAAATATTTTTTGAAAAACTGCCGACTGCATTTTCCCATTTCACAAAAAAACGCAACGATTGTACTTTACATGAAAAATAAGCATCAAGGGCAGGATAGGCTTTTACAGTGCCCGTTTCTTGTACGTAAAATTGCCCAATCAAAGGCATATAGGAGGGGGCAAACCAATCCGTATTGTATCTAAAATCAAAACCCAATCGCGCCAACATTGCCTTTCTGAAAATGCGCCCTTCGGCATAGAGGCTATTTTTGCTATAAATATCAGGTATTCTAAGGAATTTTTCAGTAGATTTTTGAAAAACGATGATATTATCTAAGTGAAACGCGCCCAATTTTAGATTTTCAGTCACAATAAACTGCACAATACTGAGGGGGGTACTGCCTTGTTGTGCTTTATAATTTTTATCAAAATAAATATAATTATTCAATAAAGTATATGCCACGCTGCCTTCAAAATGCGCTTTTGGTATAGCCAAAGTGCCTGATAAAGTAGTTTCCAAAGTCTTTTTAAAATCATTATTCCACACGGGGCGTTGGGTCAAATAGAGTTGACTTTGCACGAGTGTAGGTTCGTAGAGTTGATTAACCGCTTTAGCCGTTATGCTACCAATATCTTTTAAGGTATAGGATAATTCGCCATTCAAGCGATAGTCGCCGAGGTTGTAGCCTAAGAGGTTAAAATGGGCGTAAGTTTCTACTTTAATATTATCATTGGGCGTAAAATTCCATCGTCCTTTGGCAATAACATTATTAATATTGCGGGTCGTTGATTCCCAATTGATGCGGTGAAAACTATGGGCAATACCCACTTCCAACCAATCATTTTGGCCGCCAACGGTTGTTTTGACACTATCTTTTGAAACCCTTGCGCGGGTGGTACTGATATTGAAACTATTTTCAATTTGATTGTCTTTTAAATACAGTCGCACACCCCGTTCATCATTCAAGAAATCTTTATAAAACGCTGATTCTGAATTGGTTGGCTCGGCGTTTGAAAAGGCATCACTGGATTTATATAAGGCACTTTTATACGTAATTTGATGCGTAGCCAAATAGTTGCGCTTAGTGCCTGTCGAATCATTGCGATTGAGTTTATAGTATTGCAAATAAGAAACTTCCGCTTTCGTATAGCGCGTAAAGGCTTGATTGATGAGAACAGGCAGGGCTTGCGCAAGACTTTTTTGTCTAAAAATACTATCATCAGTAATACCGCCGCCATCGAGTTGCGAATTATCGTTCCATGTTGCTGTCAAAAAGCCATCATATTTGTCGCTATGTTTCCAGAGACCTAAGCCAAATTGCGTATTGCGCCCGCGCGGAAAGCTACTATATATCCAATTTTGTCCCGTGCCATCGGATAATGTGCGTGTAAAAACACTCCCTTCCTCGTTGCGCTGATTGATATTGCTATTCATACCAAACTGCAAGGAAAAATTAAGATTATGCGCAAAATTTCGTGCAAAACGGATATTAATTAAGCTATTACTTTGCGAACTGACAGACGCAAAAACATCCGAGAAGGCTTTGGTTTGTTGATAAAAACGAATATCGCTGTTCTTAATATGGTGTATATCAAAAGCGTGCAGACCTATATCCAAACCACGTCTAAGAAAGGGTTGATATAAGGAGGGATATGCCGCCGAAGCAGTATGACCCAAGTTAAAATAATCCAATTGCCGCTTGCGTGCAGGGTCATATTGGTGAAAATAATTGCCGAGTAGCGAATCGTTTTCGGGTTGAAATTTACCCAAATTATCAGCATAAAAATATTGAACATTCGCGGTGTCTAATTCTACTTCATCTTGCGGCACGGTATCTTGCACTTCCGATGGATTTGAGCCATTCGGATAGCCACTTCGCCCCGTTCCGCCTTGCTGATTGGGGTATTGAGTAGGGTATTGCGCATGAAGCGCGTAGGTAGAAAGGAGTAGCATAAAGCAAACCTGTAATGCCTTGACGACTTTACAGGTTTGGAGAGTTGGGTGATATAAAAATTTGAATATCAATATGTTACTTCTTTTTTTGATTTAAATATTTCTGCATTTCAGCGCAATCTTTACATTCTTCGGTTTCGGTACCATTGTGTACAATCCATTTTTGCCCATAAATATTTTGATAACAAATCACAATATCCAAGTCTTGATTATTTCCCCCACTCCAAAGTGCTTCTAAAACTTTTTTGCTGGTTTTGTTGCGTCCAAAAGCCCACATAGTGTGGTCTTCACCTGCTAACATGACTTTATTTTTTGGGACACTGCCAAAGCCATATTGTACAAGATTAAGCGTGTCGCTAATTAGTTTTTGAAAGAATTTTTGTCGTTCATTATCTTCAAATATATCATTTTTATACTTTATTTTAATATCTTTGATGATAGCGGGACCGATACCTTTATTATTCAAATGAAACTCGAAATTAGCTGTACTATCCTCAAATGTATTAGCAGACCAAATGCCACAAGTTAAATTGGGCCATACTTGAGCATATTGTTGCTCTCGCATAATACGGGTTTGGGTGACTGATACTACCAACGCACAGACACTCACTATTGTCGCCATGATGCCCACAATAATTTCAATATTCCAAAATTTACCCTTGTTTATAGTCATTATATGCTTATTTACATGCCTAAAATAGCAGGGTTCATGCCCATATTAGAGAAACCACCATCGTGATATAAGTTTTGCATCGTCACATAGCGGCTCAAATCACTGAATAAAGAGACACAATACTCTGCACACGCTTCCGCAGGGGCATTGCCCAACGGCGACATTTTATCGCCATAATCATAGAACTCTTTGAAACCCTTGATGCCACTACCCGCCGTTGTCCAAGTCGGTGATTGCGAGACGGTATTGACACGTACTTTATTTTTAGTACCATAATGATAGCCAAAACTACGTGCTATGGATTCCAGCATTGCCTTTGCCTCCGCCATTTCGCTATAATCTGGAAAAGTACGTTGCGCTGCCATATAAGTGAGTGCTATTATACTACCCCAATCATTCATGGCATCTTGCTTATACAAAGTCTGCATTATTTTATGAAACGATATAGCGGACACATCCATCGTCTGCTTCAACCATTCGTAATTGAGGTCGGTGTAGGCTTTGCCCTTGCGCACGTTTACACCCATGCCGATAGAGTGGAGAACAAAATCCAATTTGCCACCCAATATCTCTTGCGATTGTGTGAAAAGCTTTTCCAAATCCTCCACATTTGTCGCATCGGCAGGAATAACCTCCGCGTTCAAACTTGAGCTAAGGTTTTTGATGTCGCCCATGCGCATCGCTACGGGTGCATTCGAGAGGGTAAATGTTGCGCCATGTTGTGCGCATTTTTCGGCAACTTTCCACGCGATAGATTGGTCGTTCAGTGCACCGAATATCACACCGCGTTTGCCTTCAAGTAGTTTGTTCGACATAATTTTCAGATTTTAATAACGCGCAAAGGTAAAATTTTTGAGGTAATATAAAAGGCGTACCCCCTCAGTATTTTTTAAGAAAAAAGTGGGATTATCTTTTTTTTCATTAGAAGCCAATATATACAACCCGAAACTCCAAACCCCACAAACCACGCATAGTTATACAAATCCGACAGCCAAAGCGGAAAAGTATCTTTTGCAACCACATCAATAGTCGTTAAAAAGCCTATGACATTGGGTAATATGCCCGCCACCAAAGCGATAATCGCTACCCAATTGATACCATTCGAGTAGTTATATTGACCACTTTCGGATGTATATAAATCATTGACATTTAATATTTTATGCCGAATAAAATAATAATCGGCTATCATTATGCCGCCTATCGGACCTAATAGACTTGAGTAGGCAATCAACCATTTGAAGATATAGCCCGATGGGTCAGAAATCAATTTCCACGGAAAAATCAATATGCCCAATATGCCTGTAATATAGCCGCCCATTTTAAAATTAATTTTAGCAGGGTTAATATTGGCAAAATCGTTGGCGGGGCTGACGATATTAGCGGCAATATTGGTTGCCAAAGTAGAGATAGCCACCGCAATCATCGCAAAACTGACCAAGAGTTTGCTCTCAAATTTACTTGCCAACACGAGGGGATCCCATATCATTGTACCATATATAATAGTAGTAGCCGAAGTGACGACTACGCCAATAAATGCAAACAAGGTCATTGACGGTGGTAAACCAATGGCTTGCCCTAACACTTGCGCCCTTTGGCTAACGGCATAGCGCGTAAAATCGGGTATATTCAAAGATAAAGTTGCCCAAAAACCAACCATACCCGTGAGAGCAGGAAAAAAGAATGTCCAAAATGCGCTACTGGTTGCGAATTTTGACGGTTGATTGAGTATGGGACCCAAGCCATTGGCTGCCGACACTGCCCAAAAGAACAATAACAAAGCCGCAATTGGTAAAAACAAAGCCTTGAAAATCAATAATTTGCGAATACTCTCAACACCCAAATAGACGATATACATATTCAATAACCAGAACAGGAAAAATGTAATGGCAGGTGCAGTCTCTAAACCCCAAGAGGCAGGGAATATGGGCGTTAATTGACCAAATGACGGCAACCACACTTTCACCATTTGAAATAAGGCACTGCCGCCAATCCAAGTCTGAATACCAAACCAGCCACAGGCAACAATTGCCCTCAATATAGCGGGTATATTCGCCCCCTTTGTACCAAAACTCGCTCGCGCAAAAACTGGAAAAGGAATACCATATTGCGCCCCCGCATGACCATTCAATATCATGGGTATCAACACAATGGCATTGCCCATAAAAATTGTAAAAATGGCTTGCCCCCAACTCATACCGCCGTCAATCAACGAACTGGCGAGCATATAGGTAGGTATGCACAAGCTCATCGAAATCCACAGGGCAGCATAGTTCCATGTGTTCCATGTTCTTTTACTGAGGGGTGTGGGCGCGAGGTCTTCGCTGTAAAGGTTTGTATTGTTTTCGTTTTGCATTTTTGTCATTTTATTAAATCAAATATATGAGTAAAAATATTGTGCCTCAAAATTACAAAATAAAATCAGGTATTAAAAATGTTAAAATATCGACATGTGGAGATAATTCTTTGTGCTAATACAAAAAAAACTACCATCATTCCAGAAAAAAGCCTATCTTTGCCCCGCTTTTTGAAAGGGGTAGATTTGAGACCACAAAAATTTTATTTGAGAAAAATTAACAAAATATAATTTGGCAGCTTCGTTAATTTTTCGCATAAATGAAACCTTTAAATTGTTTTTACGAAAAAGGTATATATCCTTTCTCGTTTCTGCAAAACAATTGACGCAACACATCTCAAGCACCCCCTCGACTTGTCCCGATATTATCGGGAGTATTTGCGTGACTTTTAGCCCTTTTCAGGGTCTAACGTAGTGATTTTTACCGACATCTATAATACAAACTGATAATTTTTTTCATCAATTATA
>JAYVKQ010000394.1:0-3329 GCA_043768285.1 Saprospiraceae bacterium
TTTCCAATTTTTTATAAAAAGAAAATCAAAAACAGCCCCCCGTCTTGCCAAGCATGAAAAACTTATCTTAGGTTTCTTAAAGTGCCAAAGTAGAATTAGGCACTATAATAATTAAAGAAAATCAAAAATGCCCCCAGTGCTGCCTTATGAAAAACGAATCTTAGTTTTCTTAGAGTGCCAAAGTAACATTAGTTAGGTATTTTTAAAATAGCACCACACGCTTCATCTAACATGTTGAAAACCAATTGAAAACGCCCGTCATAGTAGGGGTCTGGTACGCGTTCATTTTTATGGGGTCTTGAAAAATTCATAATCATATGCACCTTTTTGCGCTGTTCGTGGGTTTTGGCGTGGCGCAATATATCATCAAAATTTTCATCGTCCATAGCCAATATCAAATCAAAGTTGTCCAAATCTGATGCGTTGAATTTACGCGCCCGTTGTCCCATTATATCAATACCGTGTTTTTTTGCTACTTCGATACTTCTGCGGTCAGGCAATTCGCCCGCGTGCCAGCCGCCGATGCCTGCACTATCCACTTGCCAATCCAGACCCGCTTGTTGGGCTTTGTGTTTCAATATACCCTCTGCCAAAGGAGAACGGCAGATATTACCGAGGCAAACCATTAATACTTTCATGTGATGTTTTGATTTAAAATCATGGATGTATGCGGAATACCATCTTCCATATACTCCTCACCCGTAGAGACAAAACCCAGTGATTGATAAAATTTTAAAAGATAGGTTTGTGCCCCAATTTTGACAGGCGCATCGGGGTATAACGCCTTGATTTTCAATATACTTTCTTGCATCAAACGCTGCCCATAGCCCATACCTCTGCCTTTGGGGGATGTGATAACACGACCAATTGAAGCGTAGTTTTCGTAGGCAATGCCTTTGGGCAATAGGCGCGTGTAAGCGAGTAGCACCCCCTCCCGACTATCTCGAGACGGGTCAGTATTACGACCCATCAAATGCCAGCCGTCAAGGTCTTTGCCATCAGCATCGAGGTAGGGGCAATTTTGCTCTACGACAAATACCTCTTGGCGGAGTGCCATAATGTCGTAGAGTTCGTAAACGGTTAAATCCTTGAAGAGAACACACTTGAATTGTAAAGACATATACTTCAATTAATTGATTACCAATATTTTAGAAATAAATATAAAACAAATATAAAAATTTATAAAAAATAAAATAACATTCAATAAAGCAAAATCGTTATGAAATTATGCATCAATTCTTATAATCTTTAAACATTAGTGAATGAAAAAATTATTGACAATTGCCTTTTTTCTACTTAGTTTTCAGTGGGTATCTGCCCAAGTAGAAGTAAAACTTAACCCCATCAATCTTCTATTTTCGGGCATTGATGCTTCGGTTGAAGTTAGGTTATCTAAGCATATTGCGCTTGAACCTTATGTAAACCTAACGCTTTATCCTCTTAAAAACGAAAACGCTTATCTCGCGTCCGCACAACTAACGAAGGGAACAGAGGGCAATATTAATGCAAAATATTATTTTTCTGATACTAAAGCGTTTTATGGTTTCTATACGGGGCTTTATCTACGCGCCGCCGAAAATAAATTTTTAACAAATGACAAGAAAGAAACTATTTCCCAAAACCTCACGGGTATCGGTGTATCATTTGGCTTTAAATGGGTTACACGCAAAAATTTAGTCTTAGGTATTGATAGCGGTTTTGGTAGAAAATTGCGCAATGATTTATCTGAAACAACAAACCCCACAACTTTCATCAATTCTGGCTTTGCTTTTACCGATTTGGATGGTTTTTTCCGCTTTGTTATGGGTTTTCGTTTTGGCGAAAAAGTAAAAAAAGCTGAAAAACAAGCAAAAAGTAACAATATCCCAAAATCTGAGAAAAATTAGAACAGATTTATTCTCCATGTCAAAGGTTTGGGAAACTTTAATAATTTCGCAAACCTAATTTTTCTATTATGACTTTTCTTCCCATACCTGACATAAATTCACAATCATCTGTACCGCCTTTTCCATATCCTGTACCGAAACGTGTTCGTGCCGAGAGTGTATAGCGCGTTCTCCTGCAAATAGATTAGGACATGGCAAACCCATAAATGATAGGCGCGACCCATCTGTTCCGCCACGAATACTGCCCAAATTGGGTTTTAAACCCGTTCTTTTGATAGCTTCTACGGCAAAATTGACGACTTGTGGGTGTTTATCCAGCACTGATTTCATATTGCGGTATTGTGCCTTTACTTGCATATTTGCCACCGAATGGGGATAGCGTTGCATCACTTTTAGCATCACCCCCCTCAGTATTTCTGCCTTTTTTGTTAATAAATCATCATCAAAATCACGTAAAATGAAGCCAATTGTTGCTTTTTCTAAACCGCCACTGATATTGGTAGGGTGAATAAAACCCCGTTTTTTATCCGTCGTTTCGGGCGTTAAACGGTGTTTGGGTAAGGCGGCTACTATCTCCGAAGCGATTTTGATAGCATTTTCCATTTTGCCCTTCGCGTAGCCGGGGTGCGCCACTACGCCTTGTATCGTAATGGTTGCCGCGTCTGCCGAAAAAGTTTCGTTTTCGACATCGCCCAACTCGCCACCGTCGAGGGTATAGCCATAATCAGCCCCTAATTTTTGCATATTTACCTTATCCACACCGCGCCCAATTTCTTCATCGGGCGTAAAGAGTAAACGAATTTTTCCATGTTTAATAGATGGATTATGAATGAGTTGATAAGCGGCATCCATAATTTCTGAAACGCCCGATTTATCATCAGAACCCAACAGAGTCAAGCCCGAGGCGGTGATAATATCTTCCCCAATTTTACGGGGCAAATGCGGATAATCGGATACGCGGATAACTTGTGTGGTATCATCTGGCAATACCAAATCCTGCCCTTGATAGTTTGGATGCACGATGGGTTTTACACCCGTACCACTGGCATCAGGCGCAGTATCCACATGAGCGCACAGGCATAGGGTAGGGACTTTTGGCTTCGTAGTATTGGACGGAATTGTGGCATAAACGTAGCCAAATTCGTCCATTTCAGCATCCGAAATGCCCATTGCGTGCAGTTCGGTAACAAGTAGGCGCAACAAGTCTTTTTGTTTTTCGCTCGATGGTTGCGTATCGCTATTAGGGTCGGATTGTGTATCTATCTGAACATAGCGCAAAAAACGCTCTTTGACGGTGTGGTTGAATGTCATAACTGTTTAATAATGAATGGTTTAAATTGGATAATCATTTAAAAGCGGCAATTCCGCATAAGTGACAAAAATGGCATTCGTGCATTGGTTTTTACATTGGAAGGGCGATTGAAATCGCCCCCTATTGATGGG
>JAYVKQ010000395.1:0-6159 GCA_043768285.1 Saprospiraceae bacterium
TATTTGTTTCATAATCGCCCAGAAGCTTGTCGAAATAAGTTGGATTGAGTAGTGCATTTTGCCCAAAGCAAAAGGTATTAAGTAAGAGTAAAAAAGCAATTGTTCTCATTTTGAATACAGATTTAAGATAACGGAACCTAATAAGCCCGAATCTAAAGGCTTCCAATTAGACGCATCAAAAGGCGTGTACCGTATGTCCACCATGTTAATATCATAAAATTTCTTCCAATTTTCCTTGCGCTTGTCCACATAGCGCATACGGTTAGCCGATAGATTAATCACTTCAATTTCTAACACATTGTCTTTTTTCTTCAAAACGCCTTTGGGGATAGGGACGCGCATCGGAAAACACCATGCAATGCCTAACAATCGTCCGTTTAGTTTCACCTCTGCACTTTCGCGCACATCGCCCAAATCAATATAGCCCGTTTTGCCAGCTTGTTTTTTTTCTATATCAAAATGAAGGGTATAGCGGGCTTTGCCACTGAAATATTGCGCCATCGTGTCGGGCGCATTTGTCCATGAGGAGAGGGTAGGGGTTGTATAGTTTTTAGGCAAAACGGGATTGCCGTTTAAAAACTCAATTTGCCATGACCCCCTCAGTATTTTTTCATATTTTGGTATAGAACTTTCCAAAAGTTTCAAACTTTTGGAAAGTTGTTTCTCTTGATATACTTCGATAAAAACGCTTTCGCCTGATGCCAAAGACAAGGGCATTTCGATTTGATTTGCACCTATTTTTTTAAAAGCACTATATTGTTTTGTTTGTGTCAATGGGTTGTAAATGCTCACCGCTTCTCCCGTTGTCGCCAATTTTATTGTACCATTTTTAAACAAGGTATCAAAATTAGATAGGAAATAACGGGTACTACTATCTGTTGTTTTACGGATATAATTCAGCCCTAAATCAGTTATAGTTTCGCGTCTAATATTTTGATTATCAAATGCTTGTGAAATGTTGCCAAATACTGAGGGGGTAAAGCTTTTCAAGATAGCATCAAACGATAATTGACGTTTTTCTACTTCAAGAAAACCATTCACGGATTTAGGTAATTTTTCTAAAAAAATCATTTTTACACCCGCATTTTGCAGTGCATCTAAGGCTTGTAAGGTTGCTAAAGGCATATACTCAACAGGTGGTACAATAACGGTTTTATAGTTTGGTAGGTTTTTTCTGAAATCCGAAATCCGAGACCCGAAATCGTTTAATTGCCTATCCGACACAAAATCAAAAGCATATCCCTTACGCTGCATTTCAAAAACAATATCCCCAAAAGTTTTATTCAAAAAACCATCGCGTAGGAGCGAATGAACATCCAAAGCGTGGGTTTTGTCCTTTTTGCCTACCGAATGCCACGTATCCACAAGCGGAAAATAGAGCAAAATATCATTATCAGGTTTTGAATTTTGTAGTAGATTTTGACATCTTTCAATATAACCATTCAACTGTGGCAGATGCTCCCAAAAATGGCTTTGCTGATTAAAATTGGTAGAAGCATAGAACAACCACCCAGGAAAGGGCGCATTTTTGGGCGAATACGGGATGCCATGAAAGAAAACATGGTTGATGCCGCCAATAAACGACTCGTCAATAATTGGCTTCACTTGCTTCAAGGATACTTTAAAATGATTGCCGAGCCACGTTGCTGTTTCCGAAGTCACATATTTTTTACCCGTAATATGTGCAGCTGAAGATGCGAGTTTCAAGACGATTTCACCCGGTTTTCCGAAGCGGCGCGGGTCGTAGTCTTCATCTTGTTTGTAATAAGGAATTTTATATTGTTTACTACCAAAAAACTCCGATTCGGGCATATCAGAAGCGGCATATAAATCCAAAATATTGGCGGGCGAGCCGTGCGCTTCGTTCCGCAAAATCTTATTGTGCTTATGCGCAAAAGCGGTTAATGGCTTCGTAAAATCTTCAAGCATAATATCCGATAACGTTTCGTTATAGTCTGCCCAAATGCGTTTTTCGCGGTCGGTTATGGCGGTATCTTTGGCTAAAACATCGAGGTGTTGGTTCAAATCGTACCCCCTCAGTATTTTGAAGCGTTCATAGAAAGTTGAAGTCCAATTTGCGCCATATACTTCATAACTATCATTGTAAATAGCTCTTACACCAATGTTTTTTGTAGAAAAAAGGCTATCAAACGGCTTGATGTAGCGTTGTAAAGCGGCAGCATTGAAATGGTCGAGTACCCATCCTTCACCCCCCGGGGCAGCGCGTTTCACCTTTTGTTTGGTCTGTGCAAAAGTCAATTGATAATTGGTCGGTGCGGCATACGCGCCTTGACTATCGGCATTGTCGGCATATGCCCCTTTTGAAGTCACCGTATTTTTCGCTATTTTAAAGGCTTGCGCCGCATCTTCGGGCGCAACATGACTACCGCCGAGGGGCCAGCCCGTACCCAAAGTCATATCAATGCCCAAGCCCAATCGCTGCCCTTCTTTGACGGTATAATCGAGCATATTCACCCATTTTTCGCCCAGAAAAGGGATAAAATTTGCTTCTTCGCCTTTCACACCATAGATAGGAATGATGTGCAAACCGCCAAAACCAGCCTTAGCGAAATCTTCCAAATTGGCGGTAATATCGGTTTCATTGACAGCGCTGCCAAGCCACCACCAATATGCCCACGGTTTGGCAGTAGAGATTTGTTTTTGACTATAAGCGTTTGAGGTAATGCTTAAAAAGCACAGTAATAGTAGGATGAAGCGCGTCATTTTATATATGATTTTGTTGATTGGGTGAAAATAGGGAAAAAGAGGGAAAGGACGTTTTGTTTTCGATGAAGGGTGTAAATTTAGAAAAAATACTGCGCGGTTAGGTCTATTTTTCCCATCTTCGAATTCAAGTTATTTTAACACCTTTGTATTCAACGGTATTAAAAAATTATTCCTGTTTAGTTGTATCAAGCGCGGATAGATTGGTTGTATTAAGATAATTCTGCGGTGACACCACATTTTCCCCCAATTCCTTTTCATAATTTTTACGCGCATTACCTGCCATTGTGCCACCGTCTTGGGCAGCGTCATGGTTGTCATTAAAGCCTTGTGCATCGCGTTTTACGCTCAAAATGCGGGTTGTTTCTTCACCCAAAGCGGTGAAAATCAATTCCAAAGGGGTCATATGGTCGCGTAAGTTTTCTTTCTCTATACCTTTCAAGGCTTTGTGTTCGGTAGGGGATACGCCAAAAGTACCTTTTGCGATGGTGGCGGTCAAAATGCTGTATTCTTGCCCTTGTTGCACACCGCGTTTTTGCCATTCGTTGGTGAGGCGTTTGCGGGTATCAATGCTCTGCATCCGTTCTTTTATCCAATCATCGGTATAGCCTTTGGCTTTATAGAGTTCGCGCAGACGCTCAAAACCGAGTTCGGGGTCTTGGTTTTCGTCCATTTCGCGCTTACCCAATTGCGCCAACCAAAGTTTAAAAGGTTCAGCTTGCGGCGATGGCACGGACATGATGATGCGCAGCACCCCCTCAGTATTGGCGCAGTCCGTCTTATAATTTTTACCATCAGACGACAGCATTTTCAGTTGGTTACAAAACGTAACCAACTGTTTTTCTCTGTTTTTAAGTACCTTCCAGTAATTACGTGGGTCTTTACTATCGGTCAAAACGCCGATAATATCCACGACAGAAAAATACCATTCTTCATTATGCCACAGCTTCCGAATGGGTTTATTTTCAAACAATAATATATCTTTACTTTCCATGAGCGAGTGTATGTTGTTTGATGTAAGATGTACGATGCGTTAAATCGTTGGCAATAAATAATTGTAACAAATTGATAGATAATTTTTACAAAAATACAATAATGTTTTAAAATAAACTATTGTACCCTACTATTTTTCAAGCTATTGAAAATCAATGATTTGTAATTACCAATAATTTAAAATTTGTGGTAGAACGGCGGTTTAGGAAACTGATTTTGATAGATTTTTAGTTGATTTTGATATTTTTTTTCAAAAAAATATCAAAATCAACTAAAAATCTATCAAAATCAGTTTCCTAAACCACTTCATTAATAAACACTGCTATTTTTTCTAAAACAATATCTTCCGCTTCTTTATGTGGCGTATGACCACAGTTTTCAATAATGCACGCTTCCGCATTTTCACCAATCCCATCTTCAATGTGCTTCACTTGTTCAAAAGTGCCATATTCATCCATATCGCCTTGTATAATGAGGGCGGGGCAATGTATTTTCTGTAAAAAGGTTTCAATATTCCATGTTTGAAACGCTATATCTAACCAAGTATCTGACCATGCGTTGAATAAAGCCTCCGTTTTAATGCCGTGATATTTGCCAAGTTTTTCTATTAAAACTGCCTTTTGTGGCAACGCTTTGTTAATACCTTCAACCGTAATTGGCTCGACAAAAACGTGTGCCGCTTCGGTGATTATAGCGTGCGTTTCAAAACGGGCAGCATATAATAAAGCAATAGTCCCGCCATCGCTATGCCCTAAAAGTATAGGCTTTTTAATCTTAAAGCTCTTTAATACTGAGGGGAGTATCTCCCACGCTTCTTTATGCAAATAATCTACGCCTCTTGGCTCCGTCATAGGTTCCGATAAGCCATGCCCCAAACGGTCATATAAAAGTACAACAGAATTTGTTTTTGCAGCTAATTTTTCTGGAAAATTGCGCCAATGGGTTGTGCAGCCCAGAGCTTCGTGCAGGAGAACTATGGTTGGATTGTTGTTATTTTCATCAGGCGTGTATTGTCTGGTGAAGATTGTTTGTTTTTTTACTTTGATGTATTTTTCAGTTATGGTCATGTTGTAAAATGGTGAATAACGTATCCCCTCAGTATTTTTTAACTACTGAAACGAAAAATTATTGAAAGTATCACAGCGAATTCCGTATATGACTTGAATAGACCACAGATTTAACTGATTAGACTGATTTATACGGATTTTTTTTCCTAATTAGATATAAAAAATCCGTGTAAATCTAATTCAATCCGCGTCATCTGTGTTCATATTAGGTCATATGCGGAATTATTGAAAGCATCATATTGAAATTTATAAAAAATTGATTGTCAATGTTTTATAAATTCATCGTTAATCATTTACAATTCATCATTCCCTTATAATTCTTTCTCCGCCCTTATTTTTTCAACTTGCAAAATATTATTCTGAATATCTTGCATAATCCACCTTGCCCACCAACTCGCATAAAAATTGAACGTCGTTGTGAGTTTAAAATGACTGTACAAATGTAGCCTATGAGTGGTTTCGTTTATTTTCTCCAACTCATATGTACCGTTTAAAACATCAAAATATTTTCCCCCAATGACAATGTGTTCGTCCATAGTCGTAGAAGGGATTTCATGAGGATATGCTTTTATAGCAAAAACCATTTTCTTTTGGTGCGTATATTCAGAAACGGTTTCATGAAAAACTAAACCATTGGTGAAAACAGCTTTACGATATGCCCCAATACCTTCAAAATTGAGTTCCGCTTTAACGGGTCTTGGAAAACCCAACTTTTTTGTCAACCAGCCTTTATCTTGTTCTTCTTTAATTTCTTTTACCCTTGTTACATTTTGCCAAATTTTGTCGGCAGGTGCTTGTATATCAATAAAAGTGTAGGCTTCGTAAGTGCCAGGAATTGCGCCAATAAAATTTTCGATGGGTGCTAAAAGAAAAGGCAATAATGCCAACAGAGACATATTGATATTGTCTCGTTTTCTATTTTTAAAATATTGACCAATTAATCCACCCAATGAGGCAGCTATTAAAAAAATAGGCAATATCATTATCCAACACGCCCAGCCTTCAATATTGGTGACAAGGGTGATGATAAAGAATAAAAAGACGGGAGCCCACGGCATTAATAAGCGATAGGCACGGCTTTTTAGATTTTCATCTGTCGAAAAATAGATTGTCAATGCACCCATAATGGTTGGCAAACAAAACAAAAATGTTTTGGTCATCACATTAAACATATCTTCCCACGTAGAAACGCCGAATAAAAACCGCATTGCCAACGCATAAACCGTTGGAATAGCCATAACTTTTAAAATTTTGATGCCTGCTGATTGGTTCATTTTAAGAACTGGTTGCGTAATTAACTATATGGTTATCAACGTTTTATGAAATATGCGAAACACGATTTTAGAATATTTTTTGCATCTAAAAGCCTAATAAT
>JAYVKQ010000396.1:0-3821 GCA_043768285.1 Saprospiraceae bacterium
GGTTGCCATTCAAGTTTAGATAATTTTTCGGGTAAGGCTTCGTATTCGCCTGAACGCAAGTTTGCTAAGTTTTTTCTATCGGGTCGCGTGGCTGCCGCTTCGTACAAATAGACGGGAATACTGAGGGGGTCGCCTACCATTGCTGCCAACTGACGGGCATAGGCAATGGTCTCTGCCATCGTGATATTGGCTATCGGAATAAGCGGACAAACATCGGTTGCGCCCATACGCGGATGCTCGCCCGTGTGTCGTGACATATCAATCAATTCAGCCGCTTTTTTAATCGCTAAATATGCCGCTTGTACCACCGCTTGGGGTTCACCAACGAAGGTGATAACTGTGCGATTGGCAGCTTTTCCCGCATCAATATTCAATAATTGCACGCCTTCAACGCTTTCAATAACTTCAGCTATTTTATTGATAATCAACGCATTGCGCCCTTCACTGAAATTGGGAACGCACTCTATAAGTTGTTTATTCATCCTTTAACTTAGATAATTTCCAATCGAAATAATCTCTGCAAATATACCTGCCGCCGTCACTTCCGCACCTGCACCCGGTCCACGTACAACTAAGGGGCGTTCTTTATAGCGTTCAGTCGTAAACACAATCATATTGTCAGACCCACTAAGCTGATAAAATGGGTTTTGACTATTGACTTTTTGTAAGCCAATAGTTGCTTTATTACCTTCTACCTTCGCTATCATGCGCAAAGCTACCCCCTCAGTATTTCCAGACATCAAACCATCAAAATACGGTTTTTCACTTTCTAACTGCGTAAAAAAGGCTTCAACAGTTGGCGCATCTACGCATGATTGAGGTAAGAAATTTTCAATAATTACGTCCGTATCTTCTAATGGCAAACCGCTTTCACGCGCTAAAATCACCAATTTGCGGCGCACGTCAATACCCATCAAATCTATGCGCGGGTCGGGTTCTGTATAGCCCAATGTCTTGGCTTTTTTCACAATATCAGCAAAATTATCACCCGCTTTAAAATTATTGAAAATGAATGATAATGAGCCACTTAATACCCCTTCAATTTTCAAAAATTGGTCACCCGAATTAATCAAATCATTCAAAGTAGAAATAACGGGCAAACCCGCACCCACCGTTGTTTCATATAAAAACTTTACACCCCGTTTACGCGCTGTATTTTTCAACGCTATATAATTGTCGTAATGGCTGGAGTTGGCAATTTTATTGGGCGTAGATACCGATATACTTTCATTCAAAATGCGCTCGTAGAGTTTTGCCACGTCTGCATTAGCCGTACAATCAATAAAAATGGAATTTTGAAGGGTTATATCCTTCATTTTTTCAAAAAAAGCGACTGGGCTGGCGGGTTCGCCTTTTTCATCGAGTGCCTTTTTCCAAGCGTCTAACTTAATACCGCCTTCATTGAAGTACATTTTACGGCTATTCGAGAGGGCAATCACCTTGATTTCCATTTGGCGATTGGTTTTCAGATAGTTCGCTTGTTTTTGAATTTGTTGCAACAAAGTAGAGCCTATCAAGCCCGTACCGACCATAAATATATTGAGGGTAGAAGTATCTGACAAGAAAAACCCTTCGTGCAAAGCATTCAAAGCCTTCGCTTCATCGCTTTTTGGTATCACGACGGATATATTCAACTCGCTTGAGCCTTGCGCAATAGCAATACAATTCACCCCATTTTTGCCCAGCGAATCGAACATTGTACCCGCTATACCTGGACGTTCACGCATATTCTCGCCGACTATCGCTACTACTGCCAAATCGGGTTCAATACTGAGGGGGTTCACACTACCGCTTTTCAATTCGTACTCAAAGGCTTTTTCTACACAGCGTTGCGCTTTTGCTATATCTGATGGCAAAACGGCAAAACTGATACTACTTTCACTCGACCCTTGCGTAATCAATATCACATTCACACCGCCCGATGCCAAACCACTAAACAAACGCCCCGCCACGCCCGGTGTGCCAAACAAACCACTACCCGATAAAGTCATCAAGGATATATTAGACATAGACGATATGCCTTGCACGGCGTGACCCGTAGGATTGCGTTCTGTTGAGATATAGGTGCCGACAAAATCTGGATTGAACGTATTTTTGATATATAAAGGTATGCCTTTCTTCAAAGCGGGAACAAGCGTCGGTGGGTATATCACTTTTGCCCCAAAATGGCTCATTTCCATCGCTTCTGCATAGGTCATGGTCGGTATTGTGAAGGCTTTTTTCACTTTGCGTGGGTCGGCTGTCAATACACCGTCCACATCTGTCCATATCTCAATCACTTCGGCATTAAGCGACGCGGCAATAATGGCAGCCGTATAATCTGAACCACCACGACCCAACGTAGTCGTCAAACCAAAGTCAGACCCATGACTTGTGCCATATGCCGAACCTATAAAACCCGTGACAACTTGCAATTTATCATCATGCTCGGCATAGTGTTTCGTGACTAAGGCATCCGTCGCTTCAAAATCCACTTTTGCTGCGCCAAAATTTTTGTCAGTGCGAATAACGCGGCGTGCGTCAAGATATTCAGCTGGTATGCCCGCTTCATCTAATGTATTGGCAATGATGAAATTAGACATACGCTCGCCGAAGCTCACCACATAGTCGAGAGTGCGCATCGTTACTTCGCGTATCAAAAAGATACCCCGCAGTACGCCTTGCAAATCTTCGCAACTTTGTATCAATTTGGGCTTTATTGCCTTAAATCTATCATTCGACAATAACTCTTGTGCAGCCTCGAGGTGGCGGGTTTTGAATTGTTCGTAGCCAACCATATAGCTGTGGTCAGCGTCTTCGGCTTTGGTTGCCATATCTATAAGCGCATCAGTCACGCCACCAAAGGCAGAAAACACAACGGTGAATTTATCGCCCCGCGCTTGATATTTTTTCAAAATGGCAACAATACCTTGAATACGCTCTGGCTTCGATACAGACGAACCCCCAAATTTTAATACTTTCATATCTGTTTGATAATTTATTGCTCGTCATATAGGAACGCGGATAACACGGGTTTTGATGGATTTGCACGAATTTTCATATCAAATGGATAAAAAATCCGTGTTATCCGCGTTTCTATAAGGGTCTCGCTATTTTCTTTTTTAAATTAATTGGTAAAACGGATTGCAAAAGTAGGTGTTTCGTTGTTTTTGCAGCGTTTTTTTTTGTGCAAAAAAAATATCAATTCATTAACACATTTTTCGGAAGAACTTACTTTACTTTGTGGTGCTTTAGAATTCAAAAAAGCGTGGTATAACAAATCAAAACGTACCCACCAAATTTATTTGGTGGCGCAGAGGTGTCCAATACTTCCAAAATTAATTTTGTGAATGTTCAAGCATCGGAAGCCGCCAAATAAATTTGGCGGGTAGGTTGAAAATGCTCAGTCGTAAGTTGTATAGTAAGTTGTATATATAAGGTGAAAAAACAAAATTACATACATATTCGCGCTTGGTTGCTGTCAGCGTTGCTTTTCATAGCTTTTTCGGCTAAGGAATTGCACCATGTATTGGCGCATCATCATGATGAAGTGAATATATGCGATGATGCACCAAAAGGTGAAGCGCATTTGCACGATGAGAGTTATATACCTGACGAGTGTTCGTTATGTGATTTTACGTTTTCGATATATGATTTCACCTTACCTGCTTTTGCCTTTGTTTTTAATAAAAATATAGCTGAACAAACACAATTTACTTATATATCTCCTATTTTTTCTACTAAACACTTCTTCAAACTGCTTCGGGGACCGCCCGTAGCTTAATTACATATTCGATATGCTGTCTTGGTGCAAGCGGTTTCGGGAACATAATTTTTTTAAC
>JAYVKQ010000397.1:0-2399 GCA_043768285.1 Saprospiraceae bacterium
GCCTTATAAATTGCAAGACAAAGCGGTGCAGTTAAAATATATTGGCGAAGGTGAAGTAGAAGGTAAAAAGGAATATAAAATTGAGGTTTCTTTTCAAAAAGAAGGAGGCGGAAGAGACCATGAAGATGTGTTTTGTTATTGGATTAATCAAAAGACCTATTTGATTGATTATATCGCTTATGCCAATGGTGGACCGCGTTTCAGAAAAGCTACAACACGACATAAAGCGGGTAATATTATCGTTCAAGATTATGAAAATTATGAGATTAAGGATAAAACCATTCCGACAAGCGCGTATGACCGTGTTTATAGGGAGGGGGGTGCTAAGTTATTGTCGAAGATTGAGCATACGAATGTTAGGAAACTCAATTAATTAAAACACTTAGCAAAATCCGTTGCACTTGCCTCCTCCTCCGATATACCTAATTGATTACCAACCATATACGAAAAATAATGCCCCAACTCATGCGCGATAACATCCTTTAAAGGTATTGGACTATTTTCATTAATTGTTATAATTTGGGTCTTTTTGTTAAACTCGCCGTAAGTTGTGGGATACCATTTTTCATAGACGAGCGTTACACCTGCCCGTTCTGCAATAGTTAAAATGGCAGTGGTATTATATTGTTGAATGACCCATTTGGCTAATGCTTTGCCTGTCATGATATATCGTTTTTACATCGCGTGAATATGCGGGTCGCCTTCTGCTAACACTAAGCCTTTGGGCCATGCCAACTCTACACCACTTTTTTTTAATAAACGTTGATACCCCCTCAGTATTTTAGGGTCGTTGCGCACTTGTCGAGGTGTTATTTTTTGGCTTAAACAATAGCCTAAAAGATAGCCCACCGATTCGCCGATATTCCACTCAATAGGGTGGAGGCGATAGCAACCGTTGGTGATATGGGTCGTACCAATATTTTTACAAACGGGCAGTAAATTTTCTACACGCGTGGGTATCAAAGCACCTAACGGAATTTGAAATGGCAGACTTTCCACGTCCACATAATTGTCGCCGTCCGTACTGGGGTGTAAATCAATGCGGTAAAAACCAATGCCTATACTATCGTGAAAACGCTGTGCATACCGACTACGCGGACGGTATTTGGCTGCAATATGCTGTTCCAATATAGTAAATTCTGCCTTGATACGGTTTGCCTCGCGGATATAGGGGCGTTTTGCCAAACCATCTTCTGTACCGACCACATCACCCCTCAACTTTAAGCCTTTATAGCCCAATTCTGTTTGCAAATAGTAGAGAAAAGATAGGCTTTGTGCTTTGGCTTCGGCTATATAATGCTCTTTTTGGGCATGGGTTGCATGGCATAAATCACCTCCAAGATAGTCAATTTGCGGATAATTCACGAGGGTAATATCTGATGAAAACGCGCCTTCAACAAAGTTATCTTTATGCAATATGCGGCGATATGTCCACAGACCCGCAAAGGCTTTATTGGGTTCATTATTGGGTTGAAAATTATAATGAACAGGCTGCAAAGTGCGCGGACTAAGACCCGTTAAACTCAGTAGCTGACCACTCCATGCGGGGGTAAGGTTGGGGATAAAATTGCGCCAATAATCATAGTCTTTCGGCTTTTCAATAGTCCAATCTTCGCCCTCGTGGTAGCTCATGGCAAAGCACATCGAAAAGGCTTGCACATTCGATGGATTGGCTTCTGCCTTTGCGCTTGGTTCGCCTGTGTCGCGCTGACTTTCAGAACCAGAGACGTGTTCGGTATTCGTCAAAGGGAGCAATTCGCCCAATTCAGTAGCATCAATAAAATAAGATGCTGAAAGGGTTATTTCCTTGTTTTTTTTAGTATTTTTAAGAGAAATAGACCTAACTTCTTTATTGGTCTGCGTAGAATCAATGGGTATATGCTCGGTCAAAATAGTCAATAGCCCTTGTTCAATATAAGGTTTAAGCATATCTTCCAAGACGGCGAGAAACACTTTTGGCTCGGCACAAAGAGGCGATACCCAACCATTGCCAGGGTTTAAAACAGGGTCTTGGGCAGCTGAAATACTGAGGGGGTAGTGTTTTCGATAATGCTCCCTCACCATTTCACGGAATTGACGATAGGCTTGGGTGCAGCCAAATTTTTCAATCCAGCCATGTTCATCGGGCGGGGTCGCTTGGGTTGTAAATTGCCCTCCAATCCAGTCTGTTTCTTCGGTCATGACGACAGTTAAGCCCATTTTACAGGCAGCCATAGCACACGCACAACCGCCTACACCTGCGCCAATAATAGCGACATCATATTTTTTTTCTGAAATCATGCAATAAAAGAAGAAGGGAAATTGATTTCAATAGTTTATTAACATAAATAGAATTATATTTAGCCCCTAATGGCACTAATTTTCACTAATTCAGTTAGATATTATTAGTGAAAATTAGT
>JAYVKQ010000398.1:0-9314 GCA_043768285.1 Saprospiraceae bacterium
CACTTTATTTTATCGTATTACATTCGTAATCAACGCATTATTGCCCCACCAATCGCACAGTCCACACAGCGTTTTTTAGCACAATATTCATTTTTCAATTGCAATAAGGCTTGCGTATCAAAAGCTGTTTTGGGCGTAACACCCAACGACTTCCAACCGTCAATAATGGAATTGCTTTCGCCTTGTACCATTTCTAAAAAACGTAGAGCACGGTCTTTATACTGTTCTTCTTTGCGGAGCGTGCCGTAGAAAAATAGAAAAGGCGCAATCGTATTCACGACTATAAGGTGTATTGTGTTTTTACCGATAAATTTGGGTGAAAATACTGAGGGGGTATCAAATGTGTATTGATTTTGCCAATAATGGCTCACGCCCACATCAAATAATTCTTCAATATCTTTGATGGTATCAATATGCAATATTTTTGAAAAAAGGTGGGACGATTTATGAATCAATTGCGCTAATTGCGCCAACCGAATAGTGGGAAATGAAGGTGGACGCATACGGGCATATTTCCAAGCTGCACTATTGATGGGCGTTAATTGGTGTTTATGCCTTAAAAAAGCATATTCTTTTTGCAAAAGGCGTGGGTAATCATCCTTAAACTCCGCTTCCAGCATACCCGCCTGACCATATAGCAAGGCTTCAATTTGTAAAAGATTGTTTTTGTGTTTTGCTAATACAATATGCGGTAATGACCTTGCCAACCACTCCATCGGTTCTGCGTTCACTTTTACACCAAAATTGCGGGTGATGAATTGGTAAAAAGTCTCTTCCCAATCATGGTTATTGCGGTCAAAAGCATCGGCAATGATAGTTGTTTTTTGTTCCAATCGCTCTACTAAAAGCCGCTCAAACCACATGGTTTTAGTCAAGTCAGGCACTTTAAAAAAATGGTGCTGACAAGGTATCCAATGCTCGTTGTGTAGTAAAGACCAATAGGTTTGATAGATACCTTCGGGTATGCGTTTTTTCAATTCTAAACAAGGTATTATGCCATTCTCACCGCGTTTTTCAATAGAAATAGGCATATCTTCTTCAAAAACGACGTGCAGAATGACATTTGCGTAAGCATTGTCGGCTTGGTGATTGTGTTGCAACCAATCGCTGGATTTGAGGTGCATCTCAACATTTCCTGCCCACGTCATATCATCTATGCGAATGGTAGCATTGAGAAAATCGGGTCCCGCATGGGTATTAAGCTCGCCAAAATTTAGGATGTCAATGGATTGATTGGTAGTAGTTTTGAGGTCAGTTGTGTCAAAACGGCGCGTGCGCCACAGGTAGTGTAGGAAGTTCTCTTGCATGGTATGAATCGTTTTGGTTAATCTTTTTGAAGTATGAAGTATGAAGTATTTTTTTCAAAATACTTCATACTTCGTACTTCATGCTTCACTCATATTTAAACGGCAACACTTTAGAATCCTTCACAGTCGAAAGCGTCATTAAGGTTTTCAAGCGTTCAATTTCCTCAATTTGAGAGAGGGTTTTGAACAACAATTGCTCGTAAGTAGGTATATCTTTACAGACAATTTTTATTAAAAAATCTGCTTCACCCGTGATGATATAACACTCTGTTATCTCGTCAATTTCCTTGATTTTATCCAAAAAATTATTCAACGCATTGTCTTTTTGCCACGCCAGAGAGACGAGTACAAAAGTTTTGACGTTCAAACCAATCTCTTGTGGATTGACGGCAGCATGATAGCTTTGAATAACTTCAGTGCTTTCCAATTTCTTAACACGCTCGAGTGTGGGTGCAGGCGATAGTCCAATTTTTTTAGATAAGTCTAAATTGGTAATTTTTGAATTATCTTGTAGAATTTTTAAAATTCTAAGGTCAATGTTATCAAATTTTTCAGTCATGTGGCAAAATTATATTCTGTTACTGTTTTGTCAATTATTTCAAATGAGGACGCAAGTTAAGGCTTAAAAAAATTAAATGCAAGTTTTTTGAAAAAAACCCTATAAAAATTTACAAATATTCTTTTTTAAAAAATAAAAATCCATCATAGCATTGCGCGCTATTATGGATTTTACAACACCCAAAACAAAATTTGGTTTTTTTGGCAAATTAAATTTTAAAACAGCGAAATTTCGCCATAGTATTCAAAATAACATATTAAACGCGGTTCGCAATGCGCTCAACAGACTGATTTAGCTCCGTCATTTGTTTCGATTGCGCTCTCATACTTTCTTTCAAACTCGTCAATTCCTCCAAAAATAGGTTATTGATGCGATTAGGGGATGGTAAAAACGGACTGATTTTGACACGTACATACCAAATTTCTCTAATTTGACTGAGGGGTATCTCAATTGTTTCATAGTTAGAGTTATCACAACGCATTTCAATTGTCTTATTCGTTTTTATCAAATTATAGCACCGCCGCGTCAATATATCATCATGCGTAACAATGACATATATATAATTGTCTTTAATTGCGGTCTCCCACAACATAGGTTCGATATAGCTACACACCATTTTATCCCCTTCAAAAAGTGTAGGTTCCATTGCATCGCCTGCCACATCGAAGCAACGGTGCGTGCCGACCTTGTATTTATAATCGGGCAAAGTAAAAGAAGGCAGATTTTTGATGAAAGTGGTATCGTTAAACTCACTTACATAACCCGCTTGGGCAGGAATAGGCACATAGACAATGCGCTCCTCATCACTAATATCAGTGACGATAGTCAAAACGTGTAGGCTTTTGTTGTCATCGTCTTGTAGAAACATTGCACCCTCTCCCGAAAAAATGAAAATAGGGTTCATGCGATAGACTTCTGTCGCTTTACGTATAAGTTCAATGGTAACATCGCGGCGACCTTTCAAGATTTCGCTTAAACTTTGGGGTAGGTATTCCAGTTCAATGGCAAATTGACGGCTACTTTTGATGGTTTTGTTTTCACGTAACTTATTATGACACTTAATAAAGCGTTGCGTTACAATACTATTCGAGTTCATAGATAAAAAGTGTAAGGCTAATTATTCGCGTCAAAGTTATACAATATTCTTAATTTGCGAATACTTTTTCTTTTTTTTGTTAAAATCATGTAAATTAATGACAATTTAAGCAAATTGCGCTACCCCTCAGTATTTTGTTCAAAAAGCATGGTAAAATAAATCAAAATGTACCCTCCAATAAATTTGGCGAGTACGGGTATTATTGTAATGTGCATTTTGAACGAAATATTCAGGTTTTTCATCAAAATATGCCAATAAAGTAATAAATCATTACTTTTGTACGTCAATGATATTTACAAATAAAAAGATTAGCTACTTACACCCACTCTACTAAAGCAAAACTTATATGAAAATACACCTATCTATTATAGCCTTTTTTATATCTATCAATCTACTTTCTGCTCAAGTCACGCTATCAGGCATTATTAAGGATAAAAAATCAAAAACGCCCTTGCCTTTTGTGAATATCGTCTTAAAAATGCCCAAAGACAGTGCCTTTGTAGGCGGTACAGTGAGCAATGAAGAAGGGCTTTTTACGCTGCCCAATATCAAAAGTAATAACTACATTTTAGAGGCATCTTATGTGGGATATCACACCCAATCAATGCCTATTTTGGTAGGTAAATTGAGTGCTTTCTTGGATTTAGGCAATCTTGAATTGGAAAACAATGCCCAAACGCTGAATGAGGTAACTGTTGTAGCCAAACAAGATGCTGTGGGTGCAAAAATGGATAAAAAGACCTATTTGGTTGCGGATAATATCAGTCAAAGTGGCGGTTCGGTCTTACAAGCGATGAGTAATTTGCCAAGTGTGACGGTATCGGAAGATGGTAAAGTACAACTACGCGGCAGTGATAAAATCACCGTTTTGATTGATGGCAAACAAACCGCTTTGACAGGTTTTGGCAGTCAAAAAGGCTTGGATAATCTACCCGCTTCTGCCATTGAACGCATCGAAATTATCAATAATCCGTCGTCAAAATATGATGCAAATGGCAATGCTGGTATCATCAATATAGTTTTCAAAAAACAAGAGCAACAAGGGTTTAACAGCAAAATTGGCTTCGCGGGTGGCTTGGGCGCATTGTGGCGCAAGCGTGGTAATCTACCGACCATCAGACCACAGTTTCAAAACACGCCAAAGATAAACCCCTCAGTATCAGTTAATTATCGGCAGCAAAAAACCAATATATACCTGCAAGGCGATTGGCTATATACCCAAACTTTGAATAAAAACGAGTTTTCAACGCGCATATATGACGGTGGCGAAACGATATATCAACAAGTGAAACGCAATCGCACAACTACTTATGCGACAGTAAAATCAGGCGTGGACTATGCTTTCGATGCCAATAATACGCTCACTGTATCAGGCTTATTCAATCAAGAAAAAATTGATGATAAGGGCGATAACCCCTATTTCAGACAGGATTTTTCAAACCGTTATCGCCTATGGCAATTTATTGAAGATGAGGTAAAATACACGGCTTCGGCAACAGCGGCGTATATCCATAAATTCAAGCAAGCAGGGCATACTTTGAACATCAACGGTAGTTATTATTTTCATAGAGAAGATGAGAAATATTTTTTTACAAATACGTTGCCCACTTTTACGGGGACCGATGCCTTCAAATTACTTTCTGATGAGCACGTTGGCGATTTCAATATGGATTATACAAAACCCTTCAAACAAGGGCGTTTGGAGACGGGTTTGAAGGTCAGAAGGCGGTCAATTCCAGTCAATATGCAGTTTTTTGCGGGGCAAAATTCGCCAATAGATGTCAATGCCGGTGGTTGGGCAAATTATTACGAAACCATACCCGCCTTATACGGCAATTATGTGTTTGAAAGCAATAAAGTGGAACTCGAAGGCGGCTTGCGCTTGGAATATGTGCGCGTGAATTATGACGTAAACCCCAATCACAATACCTATAAAAGTGATGGTTACGACTATACGCAGCCCTTCCCCAACGTGCGTTTTGCCTTTAAAATCAACGATAACAATAAATTGTCAATCTTTTTTAACCGCCGTGTGGATAGACCAAACGAAGTAGATATTCGCATTTTTCCAAAATATGACGAGCCTGAATTGATAAAAGTAGGTAATCCGACCCTTAAACCGCAATTCACCAATTCGGTGGAGTTGGGCTATAAAAATGTGCTTGCAAAAGGCAGTTTTTATGCCGCTTTATATCATCGTATCACCGACGGGACGATTACACGCATAGCAACCAAAATACCTAATAGCGTGTTGTTGTATAATATTTTTCAAAATGCAGGGCGCAGTTATAACACGGGTTTGGAGGTCATTTTTCAACAAAATCCTAATAAAATTGTATCCTACACGGCAAGTGCGAATGTGTATAAAAACACCATAAATGCTTTTTCAGTCACCAATAAATACCCCACTCCTACTATCTACTCGGCTGCAAAACAAGCCTTAACATCGGGCAATATCAAACTAAATACCTTGCTGCACTTAGCAAAAGGCTACGAAACGCAGATTTCAGCGGTCTATTTAGCACCTGATATTATCCCGCAAGGCACTATCGGCAGTCGGTACAGTGTGGATGCGGGTCTTAAAAAAAGTATTCAAAATGGGAAAGGCGAGTTGGTCATCAATGCCACTGATATATTTAATACCATGCAACTTAAAAAGACCATTACAGGTACGAATTTCACCTTGAATAGTACCGATTATTATGAAACGCAGGTAGTGCGGGTTGGCTATAATTATAAATTTTAAATCAATTTAGAATGGATAATTTGATATACACCTATTTAGACACTACTAAACATTGACTTTTAATAAACATTTAACACCACGCAGCCCATAATCCCAACTATTTCCCCTATATTCGCAAAACATTAAACAGAACCGCCAGTGACGACCCAATTAAAAATAACCTATCGCCAAATTTTCGCCCTTGCTATTCCTTTGATATTAGGCAGCGCGGGACAAAACATCGTTGCGTTGAGCGACTCAGCATTTCTATATTACCGCAGTGAGGAAGACTTTGCCGCCATCGGTTTTGTGGGCGTTTTTTACTTAGTGATAGCCGCTATTGGCTATGGTTTTTCAAAAGGTGGGCAGGTGCTGATTGCACGGCGCATGGGCGAAGGCAAGCCCGAAGAAGTGGGCAGAAACTTCTTCGATATGCTCTATTTTGAATTAATTCTGGCAGTGATTATGTTTTTGGTGATGTACTACGGCTGCCCATATATCTTCAAATTTTTCGTAAAATCGCCCATTATTTATGAAAAAAGCCTTGAATTTTTGAAATATCGCTCGTGGGGTGTGTTTTTTAGTTATACGGGTTTGGCAATAATTTCACTCTATACGGGCGTGGCGCGCACCAAGTTTATTATGATTGATACGGCGATAATGGGCGTGCTGAATATCGTGTTGTGTTATATGTTGGTATTCGGCAAATTTGGCGCACCCGAAATGGGTATTGGCGGCGCGGGTTTGGCGAGCACGATAGCGGAAGGCGTGGCGTTTATATGCTTCATCATCTATATGTTTTTTGATGACAAAGCCAAAGCCTATCATCTATTCAAACCCCGAAAAATTGACTTCGACCTCATTAAAGAACAGATGCGGATTAGCTTGCCTTCAGTAGCGCAACCGGTGGTCGGTTTGGGCAGTTGGTTCATTTTTTTCTCTATCGTTGAAAACAATATGGGTGTGCGTGAATTGGCGATAACCAACCTTGTGCGGATGGTCTATTTGTTTTTATCCATTCCGAGTTGGGGTTTTGCATCAAGCATCAATACCTTAGTGAGCAACGTGATAGGGCAACGCGATTTTACAACCGTGATGCCTACCATTTGGAAAACGGCAAAATTGTGTATCGCCGTTACGATGGGATTATCATTACCCATTCTCCTATTCCCCAATTATTTCCTCGCACCCTTATTGAAAAGAACGGGTGACGACGCGCTCATACAAGATGCCGTTCCCATTTTGCACATTTTGATAGTGATATTGGCGATATTCAGCGCAGGAAGCGTCTATTTCAACGCCTTAGCCAGCACAGGAGCCGCCATGATGGGCTTAGGTTTGCAGTTCGCTGCGGCTATTTTATACCTATCCTATATCCACTTTGTCGTCTCTTATACTGAGGGGGGGCTGACGTGGGCATGGTCAGGCGAAATTTTCTATTGGTCAATTATGATGATTGTGACGGTTTGGTATTTGAAGTCTAATCGGTGGCAGTCGTTGAAAATATAGTGATTACAATTCACTAATTGACTTCCACGACCAAAAAGTACCCTCCGTGCGTGGTTGTTCATCATCTCCTGCATAAAGAATATTATCAGAACCCTTCAAATACTGAGGGGGTATACTGGCGCGAAAGGTTCGGATACCTTTCAAAAAATCTGACTTGATAGTGAAACTATATTTGATTTCAAACAGATTGAGTTGGGCGTTTTCACTGACTACCAAATCCACTTCGGTAGCGTGGGTATCTCGCCAAAAGTAAAACGAGGCGGGTAACATAGCATTATAGCGGTTTTTCATCATTTCAACGATGACCATATTTTCAAAAAGGCTGCCGCGATTGTGATATTGCGTTAGCGTTTGGGCATTGTGTAAATCTAAAAGGTGACACAGCAACCCTGTATCATAAAAATAAAACTTAGGCGATTTGATAAGTCTTTTGTTGAAATTCTCAAAGTAAGGCTGCAATTGAAATATTATATGGCTTGTTTCCAAAATAGATAGCCAATTTTTGACCGTCCCTTGATTGATACCACAATCTGTTGCCAACGATTGAAAATTGATGGGTTGCCCCACCCGACCTGCGCATAAGCGTATAAAATTGCGGAAAAGCCCCAAATCTTGCACATTGGTTAGGGTACGCACATCGCGTTCAAGATATGTCTCGATATAAGATGGAAAATACTGAGGGGGTGCCAATTCGCGGTCAAACAAGGCTGGATAGCCACCTTGCCACAAGGCAGTTTCGGGGTCTCCTGCCAATAATTGATGGGCTTTCAATTCTGCATGGCTGAATGGCAATAGCTTGAATATTGCAACCCGACCTGCCAAACTTTGCGCCGTTTTTGCCATCAACAAAAAATTTTGAGAACCCGAAAGTATATATTGACCCCTTTCTCCACTTTCATCTGTTTTGGCTTGCAACCACGAAAACAGTTCTGGCACACGTTGCGCCTCGTCAATAATGACTTTATTATCATACAAACGCAAAAAGCCTTGTGGGTCTTCTCTGGCAAATGCACGGTTTTGCGCCAATTCTAAATTAACATAGCGATAATCAGGAAAACAGGCACGTAAAAGCGTGGTTTTACCCGATTGGCGTGGTCCAGTGACAAGTAAAATAGGGAATTTAGGCAACATTGCCCGTAAACTTGGCTCGATAGAACGCTGTATGATGCTTGTCATATTTTAATAATTTGTGCAAATCTACTAATTGATTAATAATTTTACACAAAAATAAATATTAAATTTGTGTATTCCTATTATTTAATTAAAATATTGAAGCGTATCTAAAAAGTTAATTCACATTGAAAAACAATTTTATCTTTGCATAGAATTAGAAAACTACATTAATTAACCAACATCTTTTCGACATGGAAAAACATACTATTGGCGGGTTGAAAAATATACTCGTCGCATCGTCTCATTTCTACGATATTCAAGATTATTTTTTGACCCTTACCGAAACCAACTACGCCGCTGTCGAGGGTAAAGGGGGCAAAAACAAAACGCTCAAAGAAATTATCCTCTCAACATTGACCGAATTGTGTCGCCATCAAGGTATCATCGAAGCAGACGCAAAAATCTTATTGGTCAATATGAGGATGGTCGAAGTGCGTCCTCGCCATTTTTGGCATGGGTCGGGCATGGTCAATGGCAAGCATATTTTTTCCTTTTTCTACTTTGCCGATTTGGATAAAGGCATGGTCTCCATTTCAGAAGGGAGCATGAATTATTTTGCGCGGGTATCTATCAAACCTGCCACGAAGAAAAACCCAATGGAGGAGTTTAGCGATAACTAAGAGTATATCAAAGCGGTATTTGCCATTTAAGAAAAACATACTATCTTTGAAAAATTATTTTATCAACACTTTTATTTCTACTTTAGCACTTTAAAAAATTATAAAAATCCAAGAAGGTTTTTGATTTTCTTTTTATAAAAAGAAAATCAAAAACACTCCTCCCGTTCTGCCAAGTGTGAAAACAAAGCATAGTTTTTTTAGAGTAGCAAAGTAGAATTATAAAGAAAATCTAAGTACATGACAAAAAAGGCAAAGTCAATTTACGAATAAGAATTTCAAAGGCATTTAAAAGAGCTTGCGCTAAAATTTCTAATCCGTAAGCGAA
>JAYVKQ010000399.1:0-6445 GCA_043768285.1 Saprospiraceae bacterium
GTGCGGAGGTTTGATGTGCTTTTTTATAAAAATCTACCATAACATGATTGACGGTGTAACAGCCCGTTTTTTCAATATTAGACAGCGTATGCCTTTCAGCACCATCATCGGGTCGAACTATTAAACCACACAAAGGCGGGTTTGCGCCAATGTGAAACAGCGAACTGAAAGCTGCCAAATTTGTTGCGCCATCTTTATTTGATGTACCCACTAAAACAAGGCTTTTGAAACCACCTAAGGAGTTGATGAACGTTGCTCGATAGCGTTGTTCCATCGTTTTTATATCAGATTGAAAAAAATGTTGCATAGTAAATAATTTTATAAACTTCTAATACTGGACATACCTCCGTCCACATTCAAAATCTGTCCCGTCATCCAAGCGGATTTTTCAGTTAGCAAAAAATGTATGGCATTGGCTATATCTTCGGCTTGACCGACCCTTTTGAGGGGATGCCGTTTGTCGCTCGCCTCCACTTTTTCAGGCGAATTGAGGAGTTTATCCGCCAAAGGTGTTTGGGTCAAAGAAGGGGCAACGGCATTTACGCGGATATTGGGCGCAAACTCAGCTGCCAAAGCCAATGTTAAACCCTCAATTGCTGATTTTGCCATACTGATTGAAGCATGGAAAGGCATACCTTGCGAGGCTGCTACGGTGCTTATCAAGACAATACTTGCAGAGGGGGCTTTTTTCAAATTGGCTAAATATTTTTGAATAACACTCACTGCACCCAAAGCATTGAGCCGGTATTCAGCCATAAAATCTTCTTCACTGATGCGGTTGAAAGGTCGTAGATTGATGCTGCCGGGGAAATAAACCAAGCCATCGAGTGGCTCATCTATGTCGGGCAAGTTGTTTTTACTGTAATCTATGACTTGAAAATGCTTAGAATACTGAGGGGGTAAACTGCCTTTTGTACTCAAGCCTATAACTGTATCGTCTCGTAATTGGGTTAAAACGGCTTGGGCAATTGCGCTTGAAGCACCTGCAAAAAGAAAGGTTTTGCTCATAAAATTGTATCTTTTTAATGATAATGCAATCTTTGTTTGCTGTTAAAAGCATTCAAAATTGGGTTTAGATTAGCCTTTCAAACAAGATTTATTGACATATTGTTTAGCAATTCCCACTTTGGCAAAAAACTTTCCAAAAGTTTAAAACTTTTGGAAAGTTGTGCTTAGATTTCGAGCATTTTCACTCAAAAAAAGCTCAAAATACTGAGGGGGTGCATTTTATATTTCTAAAGCGGAAATTGCTGGCATGATGGGTTCAAAGCGAATAATTCCGTTAGGATTTGTACGTTTATTGAATGAGTCTAAGTATTTTAGCCAACGAATCCGTAGGATTCGCACATAAATACGCATACACCGCATGAATCCTATGGATTCGTTTTACATTTTTACATATATTTTCTATAAACGTACAAATCCTAACGGATTTATTTTCCCTAAAAAAACAACACCGTCGCTATTATCAACCCCATGATACAGACCAAAACAATCGGTAATAAAGATTCCTTAGTCAATTCTTCCACGCGCACGCCGACAAAATTGGCTATCCAAACATTGTGCGTATTGGTGGGGTCGCATATGTTTTGAACTTGCACCACGCACATTATCGCTGCCAAGAGTGCCAAAGGCGGCAATACGCTTGTGCCAAACATAATTGTAAACAAACCGATGCCGATACCAAATAGGTTCAAAGGTCCACGATATAAAGCCAGAGGCGAAAGCAAACCAAAAAAGGCTACATAAAATATGGGTGAACCAAACGGCATTGCTTTAATAATAGGCTCAAGTGCCATTTTAATGGGCGGTAAATTCAAGGCAATCAATAGCATACCAATGCCCATCATCAATATAGCGGCAGGTGCGCCATCTTCTATGCCTTTTATGGCAGATGAAGTGAGGGTTTTGATACCATTGCGCCAATCTGTTGTCAATATCGCAAAGAGCGAACCGATGATAAAGGCGGCAATAAAATCCAATTTGATACCATAAGCATTGAATGTAAAAAACAAAACTAAAGGCACTATCGGCGTTAAAAGAGCGATTAAAGGTACACGCTTTTTAGCCGTTCTTTTCAATAATTCCTCCTTTGATGTGCCTGTCATCAACAGCGATTCGCCTGAACGCTGTGCCGATATAAGGGCATATGCGACAACCGTCAAGAGCATTAAAGTTAATAAAACAAAAGCAAATGTGGACACCTCAGTCGGTAGGTTTTCAGTATCTTTTAGGTGTAATAATTGGCGATATAGGGTAAAAAGTATCGGATTGAAGATAAAACCCGTACCAAATGCCATCAAAAACAGTGTTCCTGCCATTTTGCGCGGAATACCCAAACTCATCATTATCGGCAGCACCAACGACCCAACTGTAATAATTGCGCCCAAGCCTTGCAAAGTGGAAAACAAGACTGCCGTCACGACCATCAGAACAAATGCTACCATCAAAGGTCTTTCGCCTCCAAACTCGGCAGCGCGTTTGATAATCTCCTCCGCTATACCTGTTTGCATCATCACGCGCCCCATCATCGCGCCCATAAATACGGCAGTATAAACGGCAGCCAACTTGACCGACCCTTGCCCGATGATGCTGTTAAATATGTCTGTAATAGGCATTTGGGCGAGTAAGGCAATCAATATTGCCATACTCGGTAAGGCTAAAAGCGCGGGCATCTTGCGCGTAAACATCAGTGCCGCAAAAATGATAAAAATAGTCAGTAATCCGAATGGTATCATTGGTATAGGAAAATTTGTATGGCGCAAATGTAGTAAGATATTGCAATTGCCCTTAGTAGAAGGCAACAAAAAAATGGGGTAAAAATCCCGTATCGGAACTTTACCCCTCAGTTTGTAATATATGGAGAGCTTATCAGCCAACCATGCTGTTGTCGCGTGCATATGAACCTGCATACATCAAAGCCCCGCCAGCAAGACCTGCATCTTTGACTAAGCCATAAATAGCTCCTGAATTACCAGCAATCACGCCGGGTAAATGAACTAACACGATAAATATAATAAGCATTACAGAAAGCAATAACGCGCCTAATTTATCATATTTGCCCAGTAAAACACTGCCAACGAAAGCTAATTGAGCCACGCCAGTAAAAATAATCCAAAATGCTTTGATGGGTAAATAATTAGGAACCATGTCATTGAGTTCGGTATAGTGCATTAAGTGGTTGTAACCAAAGAGTACAAAAGGTAGGAGGAAAAGCCATTTTCCGAGTGGTATCAAATTATTCATAGTAAACAGATTTAGTTGTGATAAAATAGAGGTTATTGGGTAATCTGTTATGAAGGGGAATTACTACGAAAGTATGTTATTTTATTTAAATAAGCAAATTATATTTTGTAAATTTCCAATTTAATTATATATTGGTAACGTTTCCGCAAAAAATATACATTATTTCAATAAATAGATAGACTTTTAGCTATCGAAGTTGCTTGAGTTACAACTTATATTGCATTAAAATTTTACATTATTAAACTAAAACGCATGAAACGTAGAGAATTCATACAAAACACATCCCTTGCGGCAAGCGGATTATTGGCTGCGCCCAACCTTTCGGCAATGGGCTTTCCAACGGCTAAAAAACGGTTGGCGATTGTCGGAACGGGTCATCGGGGTACTGGCTTTTGGGGTAAGCCTGTTAAGGATAATTTCGGTGATATGGTTGAGTTTGTCGGTATGTGCGATATTAACCCTGGTCGCCTCGAAACTGCAAAGCAATTTATGGGCGCAACGTGCCCTACGTTTAGCAATTTCGATAAAATGTTACGCGATACAAAGCCAGATATGGTTATTGTTACAACGGTTGATAGTACGCACGATATATTTATTGTAAAAGCCCTTGAAGCGGGTTGCGATGTTATCACAGAAAAACCTATGACTACCGATGAAGACAAATGCCAGCGCATACTCGATGCAGAACGCCGCACAGGACGCAAAGTAATCGTAGGCTTCAATTATCGGCACAGTCCGCATATGCGTAAATTGCGGGAAATGCTCGAAGCCAATCGGGTAGGAAAGATTACGTCTGTTGATTTTCACTGGTATCTGAATGTGTATCATGGCGCGGATTATTTCCGCCGTTGGCATGCTTACAAAGCAAAAGGCGGCTCATTATGGGTGCATAAAGCGTCACATCATTTTGATTTATTAAATTGGTGGCTCGACTCTGACCCCATAGAAGTAACCGCTTTTGGGCAGTTAGAAAATTACGGTAAAAATGGGACAATAAGAGGCTTAAATTGTCGCTCTTGTGAATTCAAATCGGAGTGCAAATTTCATCTTGATATTACCAAAGACAAATGGTTGACCGAGCTATATGTCAAAAATCAGCAACATGACGGCTATTTCCGTGATGGCTGTGTGTTTAGAGAAGATATTGATATTTATGATAAAATGTCGGCTCAAATCCTTTATGCCAATGGCGTTACGGTCAATTATTCGCTTACAACCTACTCGCCTTACGAAGGTTGGCGTATTGCTTTTAATGGTATGAACGGACGTATCGAAACGTGGCAAGATATACCGTATCAAAAAGCCGCCGTGGTTGACCAAGCCAATCGCCACGCTGCCGAAATGACGCAAGATAAAAATGAAAAGCCAGAAAGCTATGATGAAATATTCGTGATGGATAATTTCAAAAAAGAGGGTGAAACCATACAAGTGCCTAAATATAAAGGTGGACACGGTGGCGGCGATAGCCGTATGCACGAACTAATTTTCCGCAATCCTAAGAACGAAAACCCCCTTAGAATAATGGCGGGCACAAGAGATGGGGCTATGTCGTCACTTATCGGTATTGCCGCCCGTAAAAGTATAGAGCAAAAAAGGGCAGTAAAAATATCAGAATTGACGGATTTGAAATCAATGGCGAAGCGACCTACGCTCTAATCTTGTAGATGTAGTTGTAGCTGGACGAATGCATTATGCGCTAACACGAATTACAGAAATAGTAAGTCGAATTTTTCTAATTTAAGAACAAGACAGGAATATCCGGTATCGTTTTTTATTTGTTTTTAAATTCGGCGTATTCGTGTTAGCGTTATATTCGTTTAGCTTGTCATTTTATAATTGGGTAATGAGATGCACTTATCCTTTCCGTAATTCCAATACCGAAATTTCTGGCGCAATACCTACCCTACCCGAAAAACCCAGAAAGCCAAAGCCGCGATTGATGTGCAAATAACGCCCATTTTCTTCATACAAACCAGCCCATTTTGGATACCGATATTTAATCGGACTCCATTTAAAACTGCCAATTTCGACACCCATTTGCGCTCCGTGCGTATGTCCCGAAAGCGTTAAATGAACGGGAGTATCTAAAGTTTTCACTTGTTTTTCCCAATGCGTAGGGTCGTGCGAGAGGAGTATTTTGAAGCTATCTTGTGCTACGCCTGTCATGGCTTTGGCGAGGTTGCCATATTGTGCAAAACCATGTCCCCAATTTTCAACGCCGACTAAAGTTATCCTCTGACCATCGCGCTCAATTTCAAGGTTTTCATCAAGCATTAATTTAAAACCCAATGTCGTATGATGGGCTTTCAATTGCTTTAAGTTTGCCGCTTTTTCGGCAGGTGTTCGCCACCATTTATAATCACCATAATCATGATTGCCCAATATTGAAAATTTGCCGAGTGGCGCGTCTAATATTTTAAAAATATCCAAATACGGTTCAAGTTCCGTCGCTTCATTATTGACAATATCGCCCGTGAAAAATAGTATATCCGATTTTTGCGCATTTGCCAACGCCACACCGCGTTTCACCGCTTCGGGGTCATCAAAACTACCTGCGTGAATATCCGATAGTTGCGTAATCGTCAAACCATCAAAAGCGTCGGGCAAATCCTTAAAAAATATCTGATGGCGATGCACCGTATAATCATATTTGCCTTTCAGCATACCATATATAATACCCGCAAACGGTATCGCCGCCAAACCCAAACCTATTTGACTGATAAACGCACGGCGGCTTGGTAAATACCCCCCCTCAGTATTTGGCGTGCTAAAAGCATAATTTGAACCCATGCCAAACAAGCGCAATACATCTTGCCCAAGTAAAACAAAAGCAAAAATCAATTTGGGTATCATCAATACAATCACCGCATTAAACGCCAGCAATTGCGCCGTTTTCATCCCTTTTGTTCTATCAAAACTAAGCGAACCGTAGGCAATAACGGCTAAAAAGGCAATATTCATTATCCAAAATAACCAATGAATAGTTCTGCGGGTCGTCTCGCTTTCCATCGTTGCCGTCAAGGTTTTGATGCCTTGAAAGATATAGAGGTCTATTAAAAAAATGATAACTAAGAGGACAGCCATTGGTGCGTTTTTTAATCATTGTTGTGATATATTAGTGACGAAATGGAAGTGGAAATATTTTATGACCCCTCAGTAAAAAGCCCTTACATAAGGTTTTTCTTAAAAAAAAAGTGTC
>JAYVKQ010000400.1:0-4422 GCA_043768285.1 Saprospiraceae bacterium
ATCATTGATACCAAATTTTACTGCATTGAAAGAGGGTGCTGAGTAATGAATCGCTTGACCCAAATCCACTTGTCCAGTTGCTTGAAGCTCTTTAACATTGATAACATCAATAGGAACAGGTCTATCTACATCCGTGCGCGGTTTTGTGAAACGAGAACCGACCACCACCGTTTCGCCTAAAAGCGAAGGTGATTCATCAAGACCAACGATAATATTACTCGTTTCTCTTACAGTAGTTTCCTTCGCCGTATAGCCAATATAAGACACGACAAGTATATCGCCAATATTAGCATCAAGCGTGAAACTTCCGTTCACATCGGTAGTAGTGCCTTTAGACGTTCCTTTAATAACAACGTTTGCGCCTACTATATACTCATTCGTTTTGTTGTCTTTTACTTTCCCTGTTACAGGTGGTGCAAGGGGTTTGTCATCAGTTTTGCTGGGCATACTGAGGGGCAGGGTAGCTACAATTGTCTTTAACACAATTTGTCGGTCAAATACTTCATAGCGTATATTTAAAGGTTTTAAAGTGCGGTTAAGCACGTCTTCCAATCTTTCATTATTGGCTGCAACAGTGATTTTACTTTTTACAGATACCTTTTGGTTGCTGTATGTAAATTTTACTTTGGCAGTGTTTTCAACTGAAGTAAGGAAGGATTTGAGTTCAGTATTGTCTAAATTAATACTGACACGGGTGTTCAAAACGTCTTGCCCATTGATGTTATGAGCCATGACGACGCTTGAAAACAAGGCGATTAAGCAGAATTGCACGGCAGAAAATTTCATGACCGATAAGAAAAATTTAGATAGTACTTGTTTTTTCATTGTAACTTTACATTTTGGTTTGATAAATATTTTCAAATTGAAATTTCCGCTTTTCCACTGCGCCAACAGTTTTAAGGAAAAGCATAAACCAGAGTCGGTAATGCATCAACATTGCCGACTTGTTTTTTTTAATCATGTGATATATTTAGGCAGGCTTTATACCCTTGTTGTTTGTTCAATCTCTAACAGCCTTTCGCTGTTATCACAATTTGTGCATCAATCTCTTTGTATGTGGCTCCAATAGCCGAGCAAATAATTTTCAATTTTTCAAACATCGCTACATCAGTTAGTGAGGTCGTCACTGTACAGTTTTTTAGTAGTTCTTCATCATACATAATATCAATACCGTATGCCTTTTCCATCGCTTCAAATATGGTCGAGACTGGAGCATCGGTAAATATAAAGTCTTCGATTTTAAGAGCGGGTATCAATAAAACAGGTTTTTCGACAACGGCTTTTTGAATATCTTCCCTTTTGAGGTCAAATATGGCTTTTTGGTTCGGTGTCACAACCACCCCTTGCGTTTCAGGATCGTTATTATTATGTTTATTTGCCCGAGGTGCGGCTGTGTACACCGAAACTTTTCCTGTTTTTACTAAAACGGTCACAGTCTTCTCGTTATCTAAAGCTTGAATAGTGAAACTTGTTCCTAATACCTTAGTTATCGTTTGATTTGCATATACAAAAAAAGGCTTTAAGGGATCTTTGGCTATTTGAAAAAATGCTTCTCCTTTTAAGGTCACTTCTCTTTTATCCGCCCCAAAATGCTTTGGATAGGATAATTCTGCATTAGGTGAAAGGTCAATTCGACTACCATCTTCAAAAGTCAAAGAAATAATTTTATCGCTTGTATTGCGTTGGTTTAAGATACCAGATTGTGTTTTTATCGAAATCTGGGGCTTGTTTTGTACTTTTATGAAAAAATATAAACCAAAACTAATACCCAAAGCGAGGCTTGCAGCAACCATATACCGCCAAATTAGGCGTTGTTGCATGGGTAAAATTTTGACAGAATGTTGCGTATTAAGGTGTATTTTTTGCCAAATTTTCTCGCGCATTTCTTCACCTACTTTGTGCATATCCATATCTGGGTTATCCAATAAAGCATACCATTGTTCGACTAATTGTGCTTCCTCTGCTGTGCATTTGCCAGTCAGGTATGTATCAAGAAGGGTATCAAAATTATTTCTGCTCATGTTTTATAAAAGACGTTTTTATATAAGTCGTTTGAGAAACGAGTATCCCTAAACGAGGTTTAATTTTTTTTTTATAATAAAAATACTGCGGGGGTCAAAACCAACAATGGCATAAAATCTTTCAATTGTACGCGCAGCAGTTTCAAAGCTTGCGTGATATGATACTCCACAGCTTTTTCTGAAATATCCAATTGGCTGGCAATCTCGCGGTGGGGTAGTTCTTCGTAGCGGCTCATCTCAAAAATAAGGCGGGTTTTTTCGGGCAAAAACCTTAGGGCTTGGTCAAGGGCAGTTTGCAAATCCCATGTGCTTTGCATATCATTGTCTAAATGCGTGGCGAAGGTATCGGCATGGGCATCAATGTCTTCATTTTGGCGTGTTTTAATTACCAACCGAATATGAGAAATGATGGCATATTTTAGGGCAGTAAATAGATACCTTTCAAGATTGTCAATTTGTACGGATTGGCGGCGTTCCCATAGTTTGCTAAAAATTTCCTGTACCAATTCTTCAGCAATTTCGTTAGATTGTGTTTTTTTCAAGGCAGTAACATACAGTTTATGCCAAAAATGGTCATAGATAGCCTTGAAAGCACCAAGACTGTCTTGGCTCATCAAATGCAATTGTTTTTTTTCGCTATCTTTAAAATTGTGCATGTAATGACGGTAATCAACAAGTAATTTAATAGAAATACTAAGGAACGACGAAACAATAAAAGTTTAAGATTAAAAGCTATACCATTGACATAGGAATGAGACAGGAATAAATTTACATTCTTTTACGGGTATTTCCTATGATAAAATGTAAGTTTATTAATTTCACGTTCCATAGAGGTATAATAGGCATTGACAAAAGTAGGCTAATTAATTAATATGCCTATGAGCAATTTTTTACGAAAAAATACTGAGGGGGTATTTCGCACAAGTAAAACCTCGTAGAGGTAGCATCTCTAAGAGGTTTTATTATTGATTATCAACGCATTATGAATTAGAGGAGAGAACACACTTATTTAAAAATCAACCCCTTAGCCTCTTTATAATACCGATGACTGGGCACAACCACAATTTTATCCTGCATCAATTGAGCATTAGGCAAATCATTTTTGGATAGATATGCCAACAGCATATACCATTCCGCATTCGGCTTCAAGGCTGCATCGTCTTTTTGATTGATTTTTGATAAACTTTCGAGTGCCATATCCGCTTTATTGGCTTTTAAATAACTGATGCCTTTGTAGAGGAAAAGCGAATCGTTGACTGCGGTGACCCGCTCAAAATGGGTCGCTGCTTGCATATATTGCCTGGCAGAATAGGCTTCAAAGGCTTGTAACAATACATTCGTGTTCGCTTTGCCATATGTTTTGATAAAATAGCTTTCCGTTGGGTCGGCGGGTTCGTTATCGCCTCGGGCAGAACGCACCGTAGTTAGCCACGTATTACCGATGGGGTCAATGGCAATAGATGCCAGTATATCGCGTCCTGATTTCTCTTGTATGCCCTCTTTAGTCAACTGATAGCCCGCAAATATTAACACTGTAAGACTTGCAGCAACCGCCAGACTACGCATCAATTTGCCATATTTAGGCGTATAAATGGGAATAACAGGAACATTTCTCCCTTCTTGAATTTTAACTTCCTCTTCCTTGAATACCGACAAAATATTTTGCCTACCACCTACTCGCACCGCTTTCAATGCCGTTTGATAAGCATCGGTTTCGTATCTGAATAGGTCATTTTGTGCGTATTTTTCGTCAAAAAGGCGTTGTTCAGTAGCGGTTAATAAACCATCTATATGTTTTTCGATAAGCAATATGTCATTTTCTGGTAGTGCCATGTTGTACTAATTTTATAATATGAAAAATTGTGTTTATTATTTCTCCTCAATCAAAGCACGCAAACGGCGTAGGCAGCGCGACTTATGCGCAGATACCGTGTTTTCGTCTTTGAACGACATAATTTCGACTATTTCACTGATTTTATGGTTGTGGGTATAAAACAAGTCCAAGCACTTTTGGCACTGAGGGGATAGCTTTAACCACGCTTTTGCCAAATGTTGTTTTAAGTCTTCATTGGCTTCTTCTTCAAATATTTTATCCAAAAAGTTTTCTAAGTCGTCCACAATATGCGTGTTGATGTCTTCTGGAAATATCAGTTTTTTACCTTTTTTGAGCGTTTTGAGTAGTTGCCGATTGCCAATACCAATAATATAGTTGATGAGTTTTGTTTTGAGATTATCGACGGTAATACGTTCATTCACTATATTTTCGTACAGAATAGCCATTGCCTCCTGATACGCATTAACCAAGATATCTTCATCGGCAGATGAAAAATGCGCTCGTGCCCACCGCAAAAATGCCGTGCGAAATTGTGGGTACAGTCGCTTCAATATGGTCTCACGACCA
>JAYVKQ010000401.1:0-11563 GCA_043768285.1 Saprospiraceae bacterium
ATTGCGAGGCACTATTATCCCTCATCGGGATTTTTACTTCAAATGACGCAGGCTGCTAAACAAGATTTACGAAATCTTAAAGATTTCGTAAATCTGAAAAATCTACCCGAGCACGTCATTAGTAGCGCAGCGAAGCAATCTGTTGCACTCTTTGATATTGTAAACGTTTTGTCATTTCGAAAAGTGCGACAGATTGCTTCGCTTCGCTCGCAATGACAGCGTCTTTCAAAATCAAAAATTCATAATTCAAAAAATCATAAATAAGAAATGGCATTGTCAAAAAAACCCAGCCAAAAGCAAGCTGTAATACCCGAAGATGTGGTAACGGCATTGATAAACAAGGGGGGAAGCGTTCCTGCCCAAATCGTTGAAAAACAAGTAACCGCAAAAATACAAAAGAAAGTATTGAAAGGGGGGCAAGTACCCGTGCAGTTGCGCCTATCTCCCGAAATATTGGATGTCATTGACAACTTGATTGGGCAACGCCTCATTCCTCTATCGCGCCATACATGGTTTATGAATGCAATCGTCGAACAAATTAAACGGGAACAAGAAGGGTAGGAGCATTAATTCAATTTAACTTTATTTTAAAGTTATTATAAACTTAAATAAAGTTTATTCTGACTTGATTTAGTTCTACTTTGGCACTTTAATGATTTTAAAAACTCCGAGAAGGTTTTTGATTTTCTTTCTATAAAAAATTGAAAATTTTTTATAGAAAGAAAATCAAAAACAGCCCCCTCGTCCTGCGAAGCGTGAAAAACAAATCTTAGTTTTTTTAACGTTACTAAATTACATTTTCCATTTAATACGTTTAAAATCACACAAAATTTTTAATTTCTTTTAAACAGCCACATTATGAAAAAAACATTTATGTATGCACTCTTAATACTTTGCACCCAAGTTTTTGCGCAAAAAAAAATTAAGACCCTCATCATTGATGGGCAAAACAACCACGACCAATGGCCCAAAACGACTATGATGGTCAAAAAAATGTTGGAAGAAACAGGACGCTTTGAGGTGGACATCTACCGCTCCGCTTTTACATGGAAAGGGGATGAGTTTTTAGCAGAATTTACGCCCAAAAACTTACCGCCTACAACGGCGAATAAAGACCCCAAGCCTGACCCAAACTTTTCGCCCAAATTTTCAAAATACAAATTAATCATCAGTAATTTGGGTTGGAATGCTGCCGTTTTACCTGCCAAAACAAAAGCCGATTTAGAGAAATTTGTTAAAAAAGGCGGTGGCTTAGTCGTTTTTCATGCGGCGGATAACTCATTTCCAGAGTGGCCCGCGTATAATGAAATGATAGGCTTAGGTGGTTGGGGCAATAGAGATGAAAAAAGTGGACCCTATGTGTATTACAATAATGAGGGCAAACTCGTGAACGATACCACAAAAGGCAGAGGCGGCTCACACGGGCCACAACACGAATATGTGATAAAAATTAGAGAACCCGAACACCCTATTACAAAGGGTATGCCCGCAGAATGGCTACACACCAAAGATGAACTCTACGATAAACTGAGGGGTCCCGCTAAGAATATGACCATTTTAGCAACGGCGTATTCTGCGCCTCAATATAAAGGCACTGACCGCCATGAGCCTGCGCTGATGGTGCTGAATTATGGTAAAGGGCGCATTTTTCACAATATTATGGGTCATGTGGATTATTCTGTTGAGTGTGTTGGTTTTATCAGCACCATGCAACGGGGTTCTGAATGGGCAGCAACGGGCAAGGTGACTATCCCTTTGCCTACTGATTTTCCTACGGTACAGAAGACATCTGCCAGACCTTTTAAACAGTAATGATGAACACTTGGCGCATATCTATATTCACGGTTATCGCTTTAATGGCGTTTGCCGCCAATTCTGTCCTCAATCGCTTGGCATTGGGCGGCAATACCATTGATGCGAGCAGTTATATCGGTATTCGTTTGGTATCGGGTGCGTTCACATTATGGCTTTTACATGGTTTTTTTAATCAAAAAAGTAATCTAATACTACGGGAGGGTAATATTGTACCAGCCTTTTACCTGTTTTTATATGGCATTACTTTTTCCTTTGCGTACCGCAGCCTTTCATCGGGAACAGGGGCATTTATCCTATTTGGAACAGTGCAAACCACTATGATTGTCGCGGTATTACTAAGGGGTGAGCGACCTCATATTGCCGAGTGGCTGGGCTTAATCATCGCCATCAGTGGCTTAATATATCTCGTTTTCCCTGGGTTATCCGCACCAGACCCCGTTGGTGCTTTGCTGATGGTAACGGCAGGTATTGCGTGGGGTTTTTACACCCTGCGCGGCAAGGGCGTGAAAGACCCATTAGAAACCACGGCTATAAATTTCATATTAGCCGTACCGATGGTGCTATTGGTGAATATTTTCACCTTTTCAAAAGCGCACTTTTCTACGGAGGGGGTGCTGTATGCGGTCTTATCTGGTAGTATTGCGTCAGGTGTGGGCTATGTCATATGGTATGCTGCCTTGAAAGGTTTGACCACAACCCAAGCCGCTTTGTTGCAATTGGGAGTACCCATAATAGCGGCATTTGGTGGCGTTATTTTTCTGCAAGAAACCATTACTTTGCGCCTTGTTATGGCAGGCGTTCTAATAATTGGCGGCGTAGTTTTAGCTTTATTAGGGAAAAAAAGTAAAAAGACTTAAATCAATTTTGCAAATATATTAATCTCCCGACGACAAGTATGTATCCAAATGCAGTTATTGAAACATTTAAAAAACACTTTGGCGATGCGCCAAAAATTATTGTTCGTGCGCCAGGTCGCATCAATTTGATTGGCGAACACACCGATTATAATGGTGGTTACGTACTACCCGCAGCGATTGATAAAGCGGTTTATTTTGCCGTTTCCGCCAGAGAAGATGACCAATGTCACTTTGTTTCACATGATTTGAATGAACATTTTACTGGTTCTTTGAATAATTTGACGGAAACAAAGACGCATAGTTGGGCAAATTATTTGATGGGGGTACTTGATGAAATTCAAAAAGCTCAAACGGCGTTCGGGTCAAAGACCCTTACAAACGGTATCAACCTAACTTTTGGCGGTGATATACCGAGTGGGGGAGGGATGTCTTCTTCTGCCGCTATTGAAAATGGGATTGGTTTTGCGGTCAATGAACTGTTCCATTTAGGCTTATCGCGCATAGAATTATTGCGTATTTCACAAAAAGCGGAAAACAATTTTGTGGGTATGAAATGCGGCATTATGGATATGTTTGCCTCCATGATGGGCAAGCAAAATGCCGTTATTCGCTTGGATTGTAATAGTCTTGATTTTGAATATGTTCCCTTCAATGCGCCTGATTATCGCCTGATTTTATGCAATACAACGGTCAAACACGCCCTCGTGGACAGCGAATACAATACCCGCCGTAAAGAATGTGAGGAAGGTGTTTCCATTTTGCAACAATTTGACCCGACCATACAATTGCTTAGAGATGTGAAAATTAGTTTTTTAAAAAAGCATAAAAAAGCATTGCGTCCTATCGTTTTTAAACGCTGCAAATATGTAGTAGAAGAAATTGAAAGGGTAGAAAAAGCGTGTAAATCTTTAAAGAAAAATGATTTTGAAACCTTTGGAAAGTTGATGTATCAAACGCATGACGGGTTGCAAAATGAGTATGAAGTGAGTTGTAAAGAGTTAGATTTTTTAGTTGAAAAAGCACGAAGTTTCCAAGCAAAGCACCCGAAATCCGAAATCCCAAATCCGAAATTTACTGAGGGGGGGGTATTAGGCGCACGTATGATGGGCGGCGGCTTTGGAGGCTGCACTATTAACCTTGTAAAAGCCGATTTTGTAGAAGAATTTATAAAAAATATGAAAGAAGCGTATAAAATAGCTTTTGATATTGAACTACCTTGTTATGTAACCAGCCCTGAAAATGGTGTAGAAATCCTAATGTAGTCAGCAAATTTAACGATTCAAAATCAGTTCTTTTAGTTTTCTCAAAATAGAGGCAGTATGTTCAAAATCCGCTTTTTGACTTAATGAGAATTGACGGCTTAGGCAATATTGATTATCAATAAGTGTTGCAAACCACCAATTTGTACCAATTAAATAGCCACCATAAATCGGTTTGTTATCATTATTAAGGTATTGAGCAATAATCATAGCAACCAACATTTGCGCCTCAGGGTCTTTCTTTTCACCTTTAGCTTTTTTCAATTCTTGTAAAAAAAAGTAAGGGTGAACAGGTGCGTTAAAAAGAGAACTGGCTACAAAACAATCGCAAATGACGGATAAATGATAGTTATTTATAGTTGCTGATAATGGACGCTCGTAAAACAAGCAAACTTCATCGGGTTTTTCAATATCGGCGACATAAAAAAGAGACCCAATAACACGGACGCGCAATTCTTCCTCATTCCAATAGTTACCCGCTACCGTTATACGCTCGAAAGTATTATTGAGGATAGATTGTTCAATATCATTGAACGTAGAATGTGCTGACAACCATTCATTCAAATGCTGACAATTCCGATTTTGTTTGATATTAAATGCCTTAGCGATTTCAACAAGGTCAAAAGGTATTTTTTTTACACTTTCCATGTCTTTTTTTTGCAAAATTAAGGTTTAATTTTATAAGGTGCATATTTTTAATTTAGGCTAATTACTATTTTTTATGAAATTTGATATTACAGAACACCCGCACAGACGCTGGAACCCACTCACAGAAAGTTGGGTTTTGGTATCCCCTCACAGGTCAAAACGTCCGTGGCAAGGGCAGGTTGAAAAGCTCGCCGAAGACGTGCGTCCGCAGCACGACCCTATGTGTTATTTATGTGCGGGTAACGCGCGTATGAAAGGCGAAATAAATCCCCATTACGAAAATGTATATGCTTTTCAAAATGATTTTGCAGCCCTTTTGCCCGATTTCGTTAGTCTGAAAGAAAGCAAATCGGCGGCATTGACAGAAGAGAAAGAGAATACTGATTTGTTTAAAATAAGACCAGAACGCGGCGAATGTCGGGTTATCTGTTTTTCGCCTCGGCATGATTTGACGATACCTGAATTGTCTGTTCCCGATATTCGAAAAGTGGTAGATCTATGGTGCAACGAATATGAGGCGTTGGGAAAAATCCCTTATATCAACCATGTCCAAATTTTTGAAAATAAAGGGGCAATTATGGGCTGTTCTAATCCGCATCCGCATGGGCAGATTTGGGCGCAATCTACTTTGCCCGAAGAACCAGCTAAAAAAGCCAAAGCACAATTAGCCTATTTTAAAAAACACGGAAAAACACTATTGAGCGATTATGTGCAAGCGGAATTGGTTAAAAAAGAGCGTATTTTGTTTAAAAACGAGCATTTTGTAGGGCTTATCCCGTTTTGGGCAATATGGCCCTTTGAAGCGATGCTCGTACCAAAACGTGCTATTGCACGCATAACAGATATGACAGATGCAGAGAAAACGGCTTTTGCAGATGCCTATAAGCAATTGACTGTGGCGTATGACAATGTTTTTCAAGTCTCGTTCCCATACTCCGCAGGTATTCATCAAGCCCCAACGGATGGTAAAGCGCATCCCGAATGGCACTTGCATAAAACTTTTTATCCACCTTTATTGCGCTCGGCAACGGTGAAAAAATTTATGGTGGGCTATGAAATGTTGGCTAATCCGCAACGCGATATTACGCCCGAAAAAGCGGCTGAAATACTGAGGGGGGTGTCCAAAACGCATTATAAAGCGTAGAGACGTGGCATTGCAAAGTCTCTACAATTTCAAACCCTCGTCAATTTAACAGGCGGTGTATGATTGGCATTCCATTGGCAGACATATATGCTTTTATCTTCATCAATACACACATCATGTCCGTGATTGAAAACAGGATTTGCCATTTGCAAAGTAGGTTGTAAAATACCGTTCAAATACTGAGGGGTCTCTCCACCCGGGCTTGAAATGACTTTATTATCCTTATCTAAAATAGTAACAAAACCTGTATTGCCGTTGCGTTTTCCTGCTTTATCATTTGACCAACATACCCCGGCATAAATATTTTCGCCATTGATAACTGGACGACAAACATACATTCCAGGGAGGTCAATGCGCTTGATGAATTTGCCATCTAAAGTGAAAACTTTGAAACACATTTCATCACGGGAAGTGCATATTAAAGTTGGGTTATTTTTATCACGGGTATCAACGGCGACACCGTGGGCATTCATCAAATTATGCTCTTTATTGGCGTTGTTTCTACCGCCAAAATGACGGATATATTGCCCCTTGCTGTTGTATTGAATGATATAATCCGAGCCATAGCCATCTGCCACGTATATATCATCATTGGGGGCAACGGCAGTTTCGGTGGGTTGAAATTTTTCATTGTCTTTATAAATGCCGATGGTGCGAGGGTGTCCGATGGTAAAAATAATGCGCCCTGTTAAGTCCGTTTTCAAGACTTGACCCGCTTGTGCTTGTCCTTTGCCTGTTCGGTCTTGATAATAACCACAATCTACGATGAACAAAAAGTCTTCTTCGCCCTCTTTTGAAAGCGTCAGACCATGCCCACCACCATAAGATGTTCCCCAATTATCAAGTAATTTTCCTGATTTATCAAAAATCAAGATATTGTTGCTGGTATGGTCGCCAATCATAATGAGCCGCCCTTTGCTGTCTTGAACCATTTCATGGCAATTGATAAGAGGATAGCTATTTGCACCGATTTTTGCCCAACCTTTATCCACTTTGTAGGTATAGCCATTGTGCCCAATAATGGTATCGGCTAAAGCTTGTGGTTTTTTACTTAAAATATTGAACCCGAAGCTGGGTTGTGCAATTGCAACTGCCGAAGCTATGGTGGTATTTTGTAGGAATTTACGGCGTGTAGTCATGTTTTTTTAATTTAAAATTATCAATAGTTTAGGATAGTACCCCGCAGCGTTTTTACAACAAAGCCCTATCCAAATGCACATACCCGCCATCTACATGGATAAGTTGCCCCGTGGTATGGCTTGATTTATCAGATAGTAAAAACGCTACCATATTGGCAATTTCTTCCGCAGTGGTCATGCGATTTTCTAAGGGGATTTTTGAGACAATTTTTTCTAATGTTTCCTTTGGATTGGGTAGGGTTTTTATCCATTTATCGTACAAAGGTGTGTAACATTCTGCCACAATCACAGCATTGACACGGATGCCATATTTCAATAATTCAATTGCCCACTCTCGGGTCAAGGCGTTTCGCCCACCGTTGGCGGCGGCATAGGCAGAAGTGCCCCCTTGCCCCGTTTCAGCCGTTTTTGAACCGATATTGACAATTGCGCCTTTGGATAGTTTCAAATAGGGTAGGGCATGGTGCGCCATAAGGTAGTAATGCACCAAATTTTTATGCAAAGAAGTCATAAACCCTTCATAACTGCCGTTTTCAAGGTTAATGCCATCATTCACTCCAGCATTATTGACCAAACCTTCGATGCGTCCGTATTTTTTAGCAATTTTTTCAACCGCTTTTTGACAGTCTTTGGGTTTTGTCAATTCTGCCACAACGGAAAAGGCTTTACCTTTATTGGCTTTAATGTGTTCAACAGTTTTAGTATTGTCTTCCTCATTTCGTCCCACGATGGCAACAATAGCCCCCTCAGTAGCCAGTGTTTCAGCTATGCCTTCGCCGATGCCTTTTGCACCACCCGTTACGATGATGACTTTGTTTTTTAGATTTAGGTTCATACTATGTTGATTTCAATTTATAGCATTATATCCATAAAACGCCCTTTCTTTCCTGTAGTTATTAATTCATTTTAAGATATAACGATACTTAGGAACGATAAAAGAATTATATTTTTATATTAACATAATATAAATTATATTTTATTCAATAACTTCATAAATGGTGATAGGATTCACCTTATTTTTGACCGTTATATCGCCTACGACTTGACAATTGAAGGAGTTTTTCACTTGTTCATAAATGGCTTTGCTAATGATAATCTGTCCAGGGTTGGCGGCGGCTTGTAGGCGTTGTGCCGTATTGACGGTATCGCCAATGACCGTAAAATCCAATCTTTTGAGGGCAGCGGAGCCGATATTACCCGAAATCATTTCGCCCGAATTGATACCAATATCCACATGGGGTAAAAAAGTTTCTTTGTCTGATAGCTCTACTTGTTGGGCTTCAATAGCTTTATTCACGGCTAATGATGCTTCAATTGCCCTGTCTGCGTGATAATCGCCTCTAAAAACAGCCATCACTGCATCACCCAAAAACTTATCAATATAGCCACCCTGCGCGATGATTTCTTTGACCATCATATCAAAATACTTATTGATAAGATTAACGACAAAATTGGGCGTTTCTTTTTCAGAAATAGCCGTAAACCCGCAAATATCCATAAAAACAACGCTTGCGTCCACTGTTTCGTTGACCATAAGCGAGGTTTCAGCTTCGCTTCGGGTCATAAATTGGAGTACGCCATCGTCCACATACATCTTCAAAATATTATTTTCCTTAATAGCTTTTATCGTTTCTTTTATTTGCACCACATATTTCAAGGTTTTTTGCAAAGTCAATTCTAAATCTTCAAACTGGATAGGCTTACAAATGAAGTCGAATGCCCCCCTATTCATCGCCAAACGGATATTCTCCATATCGCCATATGCCGATACAATAACCGCTTTGAGCAAAGGGTTTTTGTCGTTGAGCTTAACCAAAAGGGTTAGCCCGTCCATGATAGGCATATTAATATCGCTGAAAACGATGTCTGTATCGGGATGATCCTCTAACTTGTCTAAAGCATCTTTTCCATTCACCGCAAATATAAACTCGTACTCTTGCTCACGGATTTGTCGACGAAACTTTTGACGAATAAGTTGTTCAAAATCATTTTCATCATCAACAATCATAATTTTGGACTTCATAGTTGTATATTCAAAAGTTTATCCTTTAGAGAGGTGAAATCTAAAGGTTTATTCAAAAAATCATCCGCGCCAAGTTTCATAGCTTGTTCATAGTTTTCTGTATCACTATAAGCGGTTATCATCATAATTACGGGTGGTGGAGTTGGCGTATTTACGCGAATACGGCGCAGCAGCTCTAAGCCACTCATGCCTGGCATATTAATGTCTGAGAGAATTAATATGGCTTCATGGTCGTGCTTTTTCAAAAATTCTAACGCTGCTTCGCCTGAGCATGCAAAAGAAAAGTCAAATATCTCTTCGCGTATTTCGCGCCTAAAACGTTGTTGAAATAAGGTGGTTATGTCTTGTTCGTCATCTACGACTAATATTTTCATTGTTTTTCAGTTTTTGCAAAGTTAAGGTAATTTGATTGTAAAAATGGTGTATTCGCCGTTTTTTGTTTCTACTTCTAAAGTGCCCCCGTGTCCTTTTGTCACAATATCATAGGCTAACGAAAGTCCTAAGCCTGTCCCCTCTCCTGTTGGTTTTGTCGTAAAAAAAGGTTGAAATATTTTGGCTTTTATGCTTTCGGGCATCCCAGTGCCATTGTCCTTAATGCGTATTTCAATACCTTTTTCTAACCGTTTTGTATGCACCGATACTGAGGGGCTATAATCCTTTACATCTAATTTTGATTTTTGCAAACCTGCATAAAAAGCATTGTTAATCAAATTCAACAAAACCCGTCCCATATCTTGGGATATAATCTCTATTTTGGGTAAGTTTTCATCAAAATCTGTTGAAAAATCGGCATTAAAATTTTTGTCTTTTGCACGTAACCCATGATATGACAACCGTAAATATTCATCTGCCAATTTATTAATATCAGTCATTTCTTTCCTGCCTGTATTCGCTCTGGAGTGCCCCAACATTCCTTTAACAATGCTACTGGCTCGTTTGCCGTGATGGTTAATTTTCTCTTGGTTTTGACTTAAATCTGTAAATAATTCTTCGACATAAGCTTTATCAATATCGGGTTTATCCATTTCTTCTTTTAAATCTTTTACCAAATCCACGCTCAAATCCGAGAAATTATTGACAAAATTCAGAGGGTTTTGTATTTCATGGGCGATACCTGCGGTAAGTTCTCCCAAACTTGCCAATTTTTCGGATTGAATGAGTTGATTTTGGGTTGACTTAAGCGTTTCAAGCGACTGATTCAATTCAGAAGTGCGTTCGATGACTTGTTTTTCAAGCGTTTCGTTTTGGGTTTCGAGTATATGCTGTTTTTCTTCGGAAAGGTGCTGGTTTTCTTCTAATTTCACTTTTAAATTCTTGGAAGTAGATGCAAAATCACTACCCAAAAACCATGATATACTTATAGGAATGCTAATTTGTCCAATAAAATCACAAAAATGAGTGAAAAATGAGAATTTATAGCCAGGTAAAAAACCATGATAGTCAATTAAAAATCTGGCTGTTAGGGCAGCAATAGAACACAGTAAACCGATAAAAATAAGTTGTGCATTCCTTTTTTGGGCTAACATAGCTTTAATGGTTATGTATAAAGATGCTAATATACTTAATATTAAAGTTCTAAATTCTGACACTTGAACACCCGTATAGTAGTCAATATAATTACCGATACATATCAATATATTGCCCCCCAATATTAACCAAAATATAAAATCTGTTTTAAAATTAAACATAGCATAATACGCCCTAACCAACAATACATAAGCTAAAGTATATATAGGAACCCTTACTAAACCACTGAACATCAAGAGTTTTAAATCTTCAATAGGATAAAACACTAAGAAACCGCCCCACATAATATTGACAATAGCAAAAGATAAAGCCATTCCTGAAAAATAGAGGTTTGTCTTTTGAGGTGGATAAAAAATAAAAAATGCAATGTGCAAAATAAATAATAAGATAAATGCGCCAACCTTTGAAAAACAAAACATAATCTGCTCCTTGATGCTATCATCTAATTTCACTATTTCATTAATGGAGACTATTGTAGAAAAAAACAAGCAATTCGCACCATTTGCAAATCTGTTATAAGTTAATCCTTTTTGCATGGCAAATCGGACGGCAATTATTACATTTACTTGACTTTTAGGGAAACTTATGGGTGTAAACATAGTCGGATAACCCGTGTACTGAGCTTTAGATTCTGTTGAATGTAGTTCACCAAATTTTTCAATTAACTGGCCATCAATGTAGATTTCAGAAGCAATGGTTTGATAAACGCCCAAAACTAAAGATTTTGATAGCAGGGTACTATCCATTTTTATCCGCAATCGTAACCACCCAATTTTTCCATCTTGAATTTGTGGCAAATCCATAATATCGTTAGTCGGGTCAATACGCTCCCAAGCCGAATCATCAAAATCCGCCTTTGCCCATTCAAAATTATCGCCCTTCTGAAATTTCCAGCTTTTATCCAACAGTACCCCCTCAGTAGATAGACTGTCAATACGGAAAATTTCACTATTTTGAGCAATAGCCGAGGCGGAGAATAATAATAATAATAAAAGGACTACCTGTTTCATTATGAGTAGGTTTTAGTAGGTAAAGTAATAATAAACGCCGAGCCGCTACCCTCCGTACTTTCCACTTGCAACGCCCCCCCATGTCCTTTTGTCACTATATCATAGCTCAACGACAAACCTAAACCTGTGCCTTCGCCCGAG
>JAYVKQ010000402.1:0-4435 GCA_043768285.1 Saprospiraceae bacterium
TTACAATTTGTTAGGGGGGTATTACAATTTACCCGCGTTTAGAGCTATTTTTTTATCTAACCCTAACAAATTATTATAATATTTTTATTGTAAAATAGAAAACGATTTTTTTATCCTTACTAAAAAAAAGCTTTTTTTTTGCTAAAATAGGCGGCTTTGTTGGTCTTTGCCGCGCTAGTTTGGAATTTGCCGCGCTTGGCTGCACATTTGGGGCTGACTGCATAAATTTTGCTAAAAAAATTAAAAAAAATTACCTCAAAAAAGGCAAAAACACCCCAAAAAGCCCGTTTTTGAAAAATAAATCAACTTTTTTTCACTTTTTTTCACTTTTTTTGAAAATAAATTTTGCAGTTCAATTTTATTGTTTTACCTTTGTACTATCAAAAGCAATAAAATGCTTTGATTTTTAATAACAATTTTAATTTTTTTGTTTTATTTTGCGTCGCGGCTACAAAACAAAAAATACATCATATAACTCAAAAAAATGCTATCCCTGCCAAAATTGGCTACTGCAGTTTTTTGTTTTATTTATCCCCAAAGACCGCGACCTTTGGGGTTTTTTATTTTTTAAAAAAAACAAATAAAATATGGCTAAAATTTTTGAGTGGAGTTTTACTTTGATTTTGCATCAAGTCAAAAAACAATTTAGCATATCTGCCGATGAGTATATTTATATGGATATGATAGCTCGCCAAGCTGCTGAATTTGGCGGCTGGACTTTTGTAGCTACAAAAATTTCAGCCGAAGTATTAGGTGTTAATAATTTAACGATAAGCCGATATAATTCACGTTTAAAAGTAAAAGGGTTGTTGGAGGTAAAAGATAGTGAACATGGCGAAGTAGTTGGAAAAAGAGGCTCAAATTTATGGTGGAGTGCTATAAATAATAGCCAAAATAAACCAGTTGTAGATTGCAATATCGTAAAATGTGAAGAAAATTTAAAAAAGTTTGAAAATAATAATTTTTTTCAACTCATTGAACATCAATCTGCTCCTGTACAAACCGAACCGAAAACCCCGAGCGTAAAGTTTAAGAAACCAAGCGTTGAAGATGTAAAATTGTATTGTCAAAATACCAATAATTTGATAGATGCCCAAAAATTCATAGATTTTTACGAGTCAAAAGGTTGGCTTATCGGCAAGAGTCCGATGAAAAACTGGCAAGCGGCTGTTAGAAATTGGGCAACTAATAATTTAAAAAATAACGAAAACCAAAACAAACCTTATGAAAAACCCAACAATGCTATCCCAAACGCTGAGCGAGTTGAAAATTACGCTGAGCGAGAAAAAAGTAACCGAACTCTCGGTTTTTAGAGGCTGCAAAAGTTTAAAAGAACTTGTTGCTGATTTTCCAATTTTAGTTATCAACACAGTTAAAAAAGAAATTCAAAATTTAGCTAATTTAGCTGATATTGATTGTTTGCCCCGCTCTGGCGACACAGTTCAAAATATTTTAAAATCTACTTTTGATAGCCCTTCTTTAGGTAGAATGAAGAAAATAACTGCTGATTATAATTCAGCAAAAAACCAGCAAAAAAGCGATGAAGAAGCAGCAGATTTTGCTATAAAAAAAATGTTAAATTTCTTGGCTGAATTTATTTACGAAAACGTTCGTACTTTTTTAAAAATAAATGAAACTAAAGAAATGGGAACTACTTTTATTGAGTGCGCCCGTGCTTGGCATACTCAAACTTTGTACAAAGAATTTAGCACAGACGAAGTAAAAGATGCGTTTAATTTAGCTGCTAAAAAGGGTATGCAAATATACCAAAGTTTTGGCGTGGTTGATTTTTATGCTATTTTAAATAACTATTTAGATACTAGGCGGTCAATTATTTGTGCTATCAGTAAAGTAGAAAATGATTTAAAGTTAGCTAACGAAGTTTTGACAAATGAAGAAATTGCTTGCCGAGAAAAACTTGCTCAAGATTTTATAAATCAGTCTGCCAGCGAAATAGAGCAGGCTACAAAAATAAATTATCGCTGGAGGCGCAAAGGCAAATTAAGAATGCCCAACATTTATTGCCGAAAAGTTGTACTAAATGAGTTAATAAAAAGCGGTGTTTTACCAAAAGAAGTAGTTAATGACTGGTCTAATTTTTTGAAAAATTTTGCCACAACAGAAACTAATAAAAATTACCCAACTTTTGGGGATATTTTGGCTGAACATAAAAAACCGAAAGAATTGTATTATTTGGAAAGTGGAATGAATTGGGGGATAAATGCGGGTTGGGCGGTTGATTTTAAAACGTTATGTTTTGATGAAAAATTTAGCGAGCAAATGCTTGAAAAAGCACAAACTCGCCGAGATTCTTTTTTAGATTTAGCGAAAGTTGAATTTATACATAATTTATACTGGACGGTTATACAGCCTTACACAGACCCAAAAGAGGCTTTACGAATTACTCCTGTTTATGAATTATCAGAAGCACAAGCCAATGCTAAAAACTGGCAAGATTTTTGCGCCGTTTCTTTGCAAAATTATGATTTTGATTTATTGGTTAATTATATCAATAATTGTGAAGACATGCAAGATAAGATGTTTGAGTTTGGGGTTAAAATGGAGGATTTAGACATTCTTTTTTTTAATAAATTAAAAGATAAACCATTGCCAAAATACACAGTTACAAATTTGCTTTCTTTTTTATTGGGCGAAGCTATTCAGTTTTTTAACAACATAGAATACCAAAGAGAAAAAACACTAATTAGTCGCATTTTGAAAAATCCAATATAGTTACAAAAAATTAAGCAATTATTGTCTAATTGTAATTATAAGTATTTTTTAAATAATGAACCCGAGCCAAATTTTATTTATTAAGGTTGTTTGGGATACGGTTTTGCGGCAGGGTGTAAATTGGTAGAACCGCGAAGCGAAACCCTGCCTTACTGAAAATAAGGATTTTTTGCCGCTTTTTGGGGTGTAAAACCCCTCGCGGCGATGATATTTAGTGTTTTTTTTACGCTGAACATCAGTAGCGGAGGGTTTTACACCCTTCGCGGCAATAAGTTTGTAACAAAAAATCTATCCTAAACAACCTTATTGGCTTGGGTATAAAAAAGGTAAATTTTAACTTTAAATTAAATTTGTACCTTTTTTGCGGTATAAAATTTTATTACTAAAAACTAATTCTTTTTGAAAATGTTTAAAAAATTTAATTTGCAGCTTTTGATGCGCGAAATTATTAAAGCAATTCGCGGTTTTTCCGATTATACCCCAGCAATCGGGAAATGGGAGAAAATAACCGAAATTCAATTGTGCGAAAGACTTTTAGTTTTGGGTTCTTATAAAAAAGCCCCATCAAATTCTATTATTTGTGATGCTATTCGCAGTATTCGCCATTTATTTAATACCAAGCCAAATTTTGAAAATGGAATTTATTTTTGGGTTATTTTTGGGGAAGATTTAAAATGCAACTCATTTGAATTCCGTGTTACGGCTTCTGATTTTATAGTAGGCGATAAATTTGGTAGATACTTACCCGAATCAGAAAAAGAACTAACCGACTACCAAGACAATCGTTATGCTGATGCCGCAAACCAGAAAAAAAATGCAAACGCGGCGGGCTACGCAGCTCATTATTTTGTTTTTAACAACCAAATGTGAAAAAAAAGATAATTTTTTTAACTATTTAAATTTATTATGCCAAAAATAAAAAAAACTAATTTTGAGATTTACAAATACATAAAACTCAAAAACATATTACATTCGCCAGCTTGGCTTATAGTAAAAAAACTAACCGACACTTTGGGCGGAGTTAAAATTAATCGCTTACTATGCAAAACGCTAAACACTTGCACGGGGCAAACGATGTGCGAAGTCTTTAACTATGATGAAGTAGAGATAACAAACAGCGATGCAGCAAGTTACAAATAAAACTAAAATTTACCCCAATTAAACATTAAACTAAAAGTAAAGACTGCTGAATAGTAGCCAAAAAACGGCAAGTTGAACAATTTGCTTTGTTAAATTTAATTGTTATTACAAAATTAAAAAAAGTCTAATCCAAAAGGTTAGGCTTTTTTTGTTTTTTGGGCTGTGAGATTTGCATCGTTGGGCTGCATCGTTTGGCTGCATCGTTCGGGCTGCATCGTTCGGGCTGCATCGTTCGGGCTGCATCAACCAGTCTGCACCGTTCGGCTGCATCGTTCGGGCTGCACCGTTCGGGCTGCATCAACCAGTCTGCACCGTTCGGCTGCACCGTTCGGGCTGCATCGTTTGGCTGCATCGTTTGGCTGCACAGTTCGGCTGCACCGTTCGGGCTGCATCGTTTGGCTGCATCGTTCGGGCTGCATCGTTCGGGCTGCATCGTTCGGGCTGCATCGTTCGGGCTGCATCAACCAGTCTGCACCGTTCGGCTGCATCGTTTGGCTGCATCGTTCGGGCTGCATCGTTCGGGCTGCATCGTTCGGGCTGCATCAACCAGTCTGCACCGTTC
>JAYVKQ010000403.1:0-6502 GCA_043768285.1 Saprospiraceae bacterium
TTCATCTTTCAACTTTTAGCGAAGCAAAGATAGGTACTCACTCTGACCTATTTTTTTTCGCAAAAAAGTTGCACTTCTAATTTGAATCTAAGAAATACGGTAACAATTAACATAAAATCCCTTCGGGATTAAATACAAATTCGCTTATTATTGCCTATAAACATAGATTCCCTTCGGGAATGTGAGACGTTTTATTTTTGCGACATAAAACCGATGATTCCGTTTTTTATTTTGGAATATATTGCGCCAATTGTTGTTTGATTTTATCATTTTTAGGGTCGTTGGCGATGTTTTTCCATTCATTCGAGTCGGTTTTGTGGTTGTATAATTCCTCCGAACCATCGTTGTAATGAATATACCGCCATTCGTTCCAAGCCACTGCATGACTGTTTTTTGGGTAGGTAATCACCGCAGGTTGGGTGCGCTCGGCTTGTGGTTTTTGTAAAAGTGAGAACAAAGACACCCCCTCAGTATATTTGGGTTTTTCAAGCCCCAAAAGGTCGGTCATAGTCGGGTATAAATCCATGAGCGAGACGGCTCTATTGCAACGTTTACCACGATTAGGCATATTGGGATATTGAATAATCAAAGGCGAATTGGAAGCCTGATGCCACAGCGAATATTTTTCCCAACGGTTTTTATGCGCCAATTGCCAACCGTGGTCAGTCCACAAAACGACAATTGTATTGTCTTTGTAGGGCGAGTTTTCCAATGATTTTAACACTTGTCCGACACAATCATCGGCAAAACTCATACAGGCGAGATAGGCTTGCACCGCTTTTTTCAGCTGGTCTTTTTCTTTAATCAAGCTCACCATGTCGCTTGTAAAATTCTTTTTGGCGATGTCGGGAATGTCGTCCATATCATTGTCGGGCAAATCGTGGAGTTTGATTTTATCCAAAGGATATTTATCAAAATATTCCTTCGGTGCAATCAAAGGAGCGTGTGGACGGGAAATGCCACACGTCAAAAAGAACGGCTTTTCTTGCTTTTTTTGTAGAAAATCAGCGCAAAATTGGGCATTTTCCCAATCGGCTGTTTGATGCAATTTTTGGGGCGTTGTTCCCCAAATACAGGATTTGCTCCAATAAGAAGGCTCTTTGCCACCTTCCAATTCCTTTTTCAAAATGCCTTCAAGCCATTTGGCTTGACCATTTTCATCGAGGTATAAATTTGCGCCACTTGTGCCTGTATTATTCGGAAATTGATATGACCATGAAACGGGGTCGGAAACTGGGCTTGGTTTTTCGCCTTTTCCTGCGGGTAGATGAAAAATTTTACCCGCCGCTACGGTTTCATAGCCTTTTGTTTGCAGCATTTGCCCCAAAGTGATGCGCTCTTTGCCACCTGCATTATTTCTAAAATTACCCGAATTTTCATATTGCCCTGTGGTTTCAGGACGCTGCCCTGTCATAATTGCCGTGCGGGAGGGATTGCACGCAGGATAGGCACAATGGGCATTAGTGAAAAGCACCCCCCTTGCAGCAAGGGCATCAATATTGGGCGTTTGCGCTTGCCCACCCATGCAACTGACCCAATTATTCATATCATCAATGGCGATGAAAATGATATTGAGGGATTTATCTTTATTGGTTTTTGTTGCTGTTTTTACTGTTGAAACGCAAAAATTGAATAAGCATAAACCCAAACAACTACTAAGTATAATAATCTTATTTTTCATCAATGAATTTTAATTTTAGACAAAGCAAAGAAAGGATTGAGAAAGGGCGTTGTTTTTTTGGACGCAATTGTTGTTGCGGATACCCCCTCAGTAATTTTTAAACTTTCTCAAAATCTCCTCATACTGTTCTTTTGTCAAAGCCTGCATACAACCATGTCGTGCATTGGGTGGTACGCTATATCGCATTTGATAGACGCCAAACCAAGGTCCCGCCAAAGTTGGAGCTTCCGATGCTGAATAGCGTTGCCCCGTGTACATTTCGTAATACATATACCAACCAGAACCATCGGACTTGGCAATCACAGTCGGTGCTTCGTGATAATTAGGTGAAATGGCGGTTGATGGATAAGCATAAGGTCCCGTCAAATTACGAGAAACAGACACTCGAATAGATTTTCCAGTAGGCCACTCGGCAGTTGCTTCACATTCGTCTTTTAAAATGGCGTAATAAAATGCACCTTCTTTGCGGATAATCACGTCAATAGTCCCCATATCAAAACCGAAAAGGCGGGCAGGTTTTGTAAAAGTTTTAAAATCTTTGGTCAATACATAAAATGTCCGCATACTACACCAATATTTTGCAAAACTATCTCTTGGAATATCGGTTCGGTGGGCATGCTAAGTGATGATATATTGTTGTGAGGCAGTATCATAAAACATTTTGGGCGCACCATACCAACGAGGATTGTCAATGTAATTAGGTGTTTGTTTACCATCAAAAATAGCGGTTGGCAATCGAAGTGCTTCTTGCCAATCGGTCATATCTTTTGATGCCCATAGCGGTATTTGCCCTGTGCTATCTTCTACACCTATCATATAATAGCGTCCGTCATGTCCTTGCATGATGTCGGGGTGTCCTCGATATTGGGCATGAACCCGCTTTTCATTGTTCAAAAATTCCCATTTCAAACCGTCTTTACTGACGGAATAATAAAGCCGCCCGTAATCCTCTTTGGTCATGTGGGCAAAAAGGTAGGCGTAAGGTTTTTCATTTTGACCCCTCAGTATTTGGGCGTTAATGAGCATCAAAATAAAAAATAGGGATATAGCTATTTTTTTCATCATGGTTTATTGTTTTATTAAAACGGTTTGCTTTGTAAAACTTGGATTGCTTTTCAAAATATTCCCTTTTTCATCAAAATCAATCGGGTCAATTACCAAAAATGGTACACCCTCTTTTTGAATACCATGACAAGAAAGCCAATAACGCCCATCAACACCTTTGAAAATCTCGTTATGTCCTACTTGATTGAAGGGGTTTTTAGGGTCACCTGTGAAGGGTAAGCCGTTTTTTTCGCACGTTTGAGGATTTTGTGCGCCATAAAAAGGGTTGTTTGGGCTTTTTGTCCAAGGTCCTGTTATGTTTTTTGCGGTAGCGTAGCCGATTTCATAGCCCCTTGTCCAACTGGAATAGAACAAATAATAGGTATCTTTTTCTTTGATGATATACGCCCCCTCAATACCAATAGCGTCCCAATCGTAGTATTTGGCAACTTTTGGAATAAGTCGCCCATCATAGCCCGCCACTTTTAGCGTATCGCCTTTTTCACCTTTGGCATAATCCACTTTGGCAGGTTGAATAGCTGTTTGCGGGTTGGTTAAAAAAATGCCTTTTTCTACATCAATTTGGGCAAAACCAATTCCAAAATCACGTCCTTTGTTCCAAAATGCCCACACTTTACCATCTGTGTCTTCAAAAAAGGTCAAATCGTTGCCATTACTGAGGGGGTGCTTTTCGGTGACGATTTTATAATCACCATCTATTTTATCCGAAACGGCATAGCCTGTATGCTGTCCAATATGCCCCGTTAAATCGTTATTGCAATTGAATAGGGCATAATATTTTCCTTTGATTTTCTGAATTTCAGGTGCCCAAAAACGGCGATAATACCATTTTGTACTATCCCCTCTTGGCACAATCCACTTCACAAATGACCAATGCGTCAAATCTTTTGAACGGTATAAAACGACACCTTTATTCAAATTTTCTTTCGTTTCCTGCCTTGCCCAATGCGGGTACGATGTGCCTGTCATATACCACCAATCGCCGTCACGCAATATTTGGCAATCCCGCAAACCATTGCTATCAATGCCGTATTTTATAGGGTTTTGGTAGTCAAAATAGCTTGTTCTTTTTGACAAGACCTCTACCCCGCCCTCGCCTTCGGGCTTTTCATATTTTTTACTCAAAACAAATTTATCAAACTCAAAGCCATCTTCCCGCATCGAAAAATGAATGGTATGCCACCCAACCGTATTTACTTGAAGAAAAATGCGTTCCGCTTCGCCACAATGATTTTTTTGTGTCCGTTGCTTGCTATCCCATGTCCACGCATTTTTACCATCGCACCATTGCATTCGTTTGCCTGTTTCAACCCATTGATTGTCAATACCTACGTGTATGCCATTGTCTTCCGAACCTGTCGAATAGGCACGCACCCAGACGTAGTATTTGCCTGTATCATTGAACCAAATTTTGTAAGTCAAAACAGCTATTAAACCCGCTTTATCGGTAAAATTTACGCCTTGACGTAAGCTATCGCTGTGGGTTCGGCGGGTATCGGGCAGTATTTCCAAGTAGGCTTTGCCGCTTGCCGTAGCTGCGTGATTGTCGTCACCATCGGGTAATACTGTCACGCCGTGCGTGATGACGCTCTGCGTCAAGGGGGTCTCTTTTTCAGAAAAGACATACCACCGCCTAACACTATCCGCCATTTCACTGCTGAAATGCTCGGCTTCTACGGCAACAGAGCCGTTTTTTTCTTCAAAAGACCTATTTTGAGCCATTAAAACAGCCTTTTGAGTAGAACCAAATAGCGTAAATAGAATAAAATAGAGGTTTAGGTTTTTCATTTTCAATTTTTATAATCGTCTAATTTCAATATTCTTATAAAACAATTCCGCCCCCTCCGATTGCAAGGCAATACGACCCCGATATAAACTGGGGTTTGTCGCCTGATTGACAACTACGCCATTGACAATATGCCTGCATACATTATTTTGCACCACGACTTCAACCGTATTCCACTCACCATGAGGTTTTTCTGCATTTACTTTTTTGATCCCTCGACTAAATGGTTTAGCTGGTGTGCGTTGACCGTCCATTTCGGCAGTCGCATAGTCAATCAACCAAAAATCACCTAAGTCGCCTTCCTGTATTTGACATTCCATACTCATGGGCCATATTTTTTCGGGCAAGTCGCGTGGAACGAAATACAAAATACCTGCATCTCTAATGGTATCTTGACGGGGAAACCATTTTTTTTCACCCCATCGGAACTCTAATTTGAGGTGAAAATTCTCAAAAACATCATTTGTAATGATATAGCCAAATGTTTGCCCCGAGACATGGATTTCTTCATTTTTAATGGTAAAAACGCCTAAAGTATCTCGGTTTTTGACCACTTCTCGCAAAATATGGTTAGGGTCTTTACGCAGATAAATGTCCCAATCATTGAAATTGCGCCCATTGAATAAAGGGTTAAAATCGGTTTGGGGGGCGGCTGATTTCGCCCGTCTTAACAATTCGTCGTGTATGCGGTGCGACCACTGCACATATTTTTCTTCATTGGCTTTTTCTATCTCGGCAGTATTTGTACCATCGCTTTTTACATCCTTTAAACGCACGCCCCAATTGCCCAAAAGCGTCCAATAGGTAGCGGCATCTGAATGGTCAACACTGTTGTGCGCGAATTTGCCTTCTGCAAATATTTTTCCTAATGGGCTGATTTTGAATTGGTTAAAATAGGCTTCTCCCTTCGGGCTGCCACTGACGATACCATGCTGACCGATAGCACCACATTCATAATAGGTAATTTTTTTATCCAAAGCCATTGCTTTCAGATAGGCACAGGCAGTAGCATCTTCACGGCAGTTGGCGACATTTTCGGGATGTTCCAATGACCCTTGATGCAGGGGCGAATTTGTCCAATGGGCTATAAAGCGCAATTTTTTTAAGACATCTACCCGATTGGTATTTAAGCAATGATTGACTAAAATAGCGGGTTCGGTCAATGAACCCCAACATAAGACATTGATAATATCCGTTTCCTTTTGCGCCAAATCAAATAGCGATTTGACCGTAGCGTAATTCTCCAAATTATCATAGACCTTTTGGGCGTTGTAGCGTTCTGCCGATTCTTTGATGCACGATTGAACGAATTGTATATCAGAAGGATAACCGCCAATGGTTTTATTCAAATGAACAACATCTTGCCGATAGGCATCGCCAAAAAAACGATTTGCCCAATCCGCTTGATTTGGCGAAGTTTTATGCTCTTTGCGGTGCGTACTCGATACGACAATGCCCTTTGTATCGAACATATTAGCCATTAAAAGATAGCCTGCCATCGCCGAAATATCATCGGGGTCATTGGCAGAGCCTTCTTTTTCTTGCCCTTTGATGTTTTTATCGCTCATATCGGTATAAATCCAAACTTTGGGTTTGGATTGAGCAAACGACACGGTATTGATAATGATTGACAATAATATTGGTATAAAAGGTTTCATTTCACTGTTTTTTTTTAATAAAAAGGGTTTCTGAATTCTCGTGAACGCCACTTTACTATTTATTCTATTTTCCCAACGAGGCGTTTGTTTTTACCTTCTGTTTTTGTAATATCGTCACCTAAATCTTCACGCGCTGTTTCGGCAACTTTCATTAATTCGGCAAGAATTTCTGGATATTTTTTTTGCACATCGTAGGCTTCCGCAGGGTCGCGGCGAAGGTCGTACAAAGCAAGTGGGTGAGGAATATTGTCAGATGAACTACCCGACAAGCCATCATCACCAGGCAAATGCCCGATATACGAGCGTCCATTG
>JAYVKQ010000404.1:0-2536 GCA_043768285.1 Saprospiraceae bacterium
TGCCTCATTACCACTAATATAATTCAAAGTGCCGCCTAATATTGTCTCGTTGTGGCGCAAGGTGACTAAAAAACCACACGATTTCGTCACAGGCAAACGCTGGTATTGCCTGTCCTGAATGTCTTTTGCAGAGTCCACGCCTTTACCTTTACCAGCCCGCCGTTCTTTATTCAAATGTTCTAATTGTATAATATCTTCTACGTCTATATCTTGAGCTTCTACGCACCGTATGTCAATGGCATCGTTAAAATGGCGATTAAGTCTGCGCCAATAATTCGGATAGCGTTCTCGTTTTTTCTTGCCCAATAGCCGAAGGTATTCATCTTTCGAGCCAGTCAAATCAGCAATTGTGATATAGCTATGCAGGTAAATGTTTTTTTTAGTCGGTTGCCACGTTTCATCAACCTTTACGGAGCTTTCCAAACGATTGACTACTGCCAGTTGTGCAGAATGTTTTTGAATTAAATACTGAATATCAATATCTAATATATTCGGAAAACCAACTATGTCTATAATGCGCAACATCATTTTATGCGCAACGCGATAGAACACAACTTGGTGGATATGCCCTGAGTCTCCTTTTATCCAAACCCTTTCGGCAGGATTTGGGTCATAGAGTGTACAAAATTCTAAGGAATTTAACCACGGTAAATCGGCAGATTCAAGTATATCCTTAATCGCCTGTGGTAATTCTTTGATGGCGTAATCTTGCTCGTAGTTTGAATTTTGCATTATTAGTGTTTAAAGATTTTGTTTTAAAAATAAAGTATTGATTTTCAATAATTTACAATGCTTGTCGACAAAGGTTTAGTAAACTGAAAATTATTTTTTTTCAAAAAAAATAATTTTCAGTTTACTAAACCTACGCACGAAACATCTTTATGCTATTTACCAAAATCCTTTGAACACGAATGATTCTGCATTACTTAGAAATAATCTTAACATTGAATCAAGGTTTCCTATAATTCCGCAAACGACATAATAAAATCCGTGTTATCCGTGTTCCTATTATGTCATATGCGGAACTGCTGAAGATGTCGTAAATCTATGTGCTTGAAACATCCCCAATACTGAGGGGGGTAGCTCTAAACTACCACCGCTTCTTTCACCAAACGGCTATACAAATTTTTAGGCGTATAAGCCTGTCCTAACGCCGCAGCATTGGCTTTATATTGCTCAATATCAATCGTTTGATGGGCTAAACCCAAGAGAATATCTTTGAGTGCATCGGCAGAATTGTAGTATAGCAACACATCTTCAAATTCGGCATCAACGGCATAGGCACTTGGGAAAATGGCAGGTTTTGCCCCGCGCACGATGTTGAATATCATACCCGATTCCTTAGTTTGCCCATATTGCCCCGTGTGTGAAACGGTCATAGTTTGATTATTCAGTAGTATATCCGAATTGTCTAATATTTTATCAAAAGTTAGGGCATCTACAAAATCCAAAGAATAAGTCACTTCCAAGCCATTTTGCTCCAGATTTTTGATTTTATCCATCAAATGCAGTTCTTTTTTATCTACAAAACCTAAGAAATCAAATGCTAAATTGCTCTTAATTTGGGGTAAAATGCTTTCTAAAATTTTGAACAAACCTGTATAGTCGCGCCGTCCGTCCGTTACGATACCCGGAATACAGAGCCTAATTTTACCCTCTTTTTTATGTGCTGATAAACCTGCGCCTTCATTAATCAAAGTCGGAAAAACCACTATTTTTTCTGCATCCACGTAGGGGCTAAGGTTGTTTTTCAAACGATTACTCATCACGATATAGTATGGATTTGACCCCAATAAGCCATTCAGAATACTGTTTTTCAAGGGTCTTCTGACGAGTATATCTTTCATAAACCGCGCTACCGAGCGTGTTTTTTCGGGCGCATTTTTCAAATCAAATATCAAGTTTTTGAAGCGATTGCTAATGCTATTTTCAAACCAAATGTCAATATCGTGAATATGAAAAAATAGGTCTTTTACAATAGGTTTGAAGGCATTAAATTCTTGATAATGGTCTTCAATAGTGCATATATGCAGCCTATCCCACGCCGTTTTTTCAATATTTTTTAAAAAAGTACCCACATCGTCAGTACCTTCCAACACAACGATATTGGCGCGGTCAGGCATACCGCCTTCGCGCAATGATTTGGCAATATTAGGCAGGGTATAGACTGTCACCGTATTGCGTGGGTCAGTGCAATAGGTTTTGACCAAGGCGTTGATGAGGGTGTAATGCGTTGAGGCGCATATTTCGAGTATGGCTATTTTCATGAAATGAATATTGTACCGTCGAATAAATTCGACGGGGGCGTTGATAATCAATAACTTGTGCAGTTTGTCGAATAAATTCGACGGTACATTTGCGTTTTTACTTTAAAAATACTGAGGGGGTAGTCGGGTAGGTGAGAAATCAAAATTAAAAATAAAAGCTGTCATTGCTTCATCGTTCCTCCTACTAATGAATATCGGTAACATGGGGTTTAGTAAACTAATTTTGAATGATTTTTTATTTTTTTTGTAAAAAAAAATAAAAAATCATT
>JAYVKQ010000405.1:0-23505 GCA_043768285.1 Saprospiraceae bacterium
ACCATCGGGGCAATCGGCTGCGGTATTTTGAAAACCAGCCACACCATTGACATTAAAACTGCGGAAATCACCTTCTTCAAATGTCCAAAACCGTCTGACAATATCGCCAGGGCTGTTTAAATCATAAGCCGACCAACCAAAATCTGTGGCGAATTGTCCGCCATTTGCCCCTGAGACAGCACCCATTTCGACATTGCTATTGGCGTTATTTAGATACCCCGAATTTAGTCCTACTCTGCCTCCCGCATTATCCAATTCGTTAAATTCCAGCATGAAAATCGTCTCATTTGCGCCTGTATATTGCTTATCTCTGATAAAATTATCGGGGAAATAGGTTTTCAAAGCATATTGTTTACTATTGATAACGGCATTTAATTGGGTCAAGGCAGCTTCATAATCGGCTTTGCCATCGCCTGTTTTATCCCTGTATTTCGCAATAGATGCTTTTGTTAAAAGCACTTTTGCCAATAAAGTTTGGGCAGCCCCTTTGCTGGCACGTCCTCTTTCCACGCTCGTTGATAATTGGGCGATAGCTGTATTCAAGTCGTTGATAATAAACGCATAGGTTTTACTTTCCTGTTCTTTCATTTTATCGCCTGACGCATTGGATACATTCGCAATTTGGTCAAAAGACGTGAAAAACTTGTCAATAATTGGCACATTGCGGTACAAGCGTACCAGATTAAAATAGAGGAAAGCCCTTATAAAACGGGCTTCTCCCGATATTTTAGCCCATGCTGTTTTATCAGCCGCCGTTGTTGAGGCATTGGCAATATTGAAATCCGCCTTTTCAATCAATAAATTGGGTCTCGAAATGGCTTTGTAATGCGCTGTCCAAATATTGAGAATGTCGCCTTCTGCGGCATCGTAAGACAATTTTGCAATAAGGCTGCGTGCCAAACTCGTACCTGCGGGCGGAACGGAATAGTCTGTGGTGAAAAATTGCCAAAAAACAGAACCTGTAACATTATCGTCTCGCAAATCCACGTAGGCTTGCGTGAGTAATAAACTGGCTTCGGTAGGCGTATTGCCATATTTATTTAAGAAAATATCTGTTTTGATTTCGGGTTCTAAATAATCTTTGCAACCTTGAAAAAGGGCGATTGAACCGAAAAGGAATATAATAGAAAGTATTTTTTTCATTGTAAAACTGTCTTTTTTTGATGAAAATACTGAGGGGGTGCTTTTATTTAAAAACTCAAATCCAAACCCGCCAATAAAGTCCGTGTACGCGGATAAGCCCCTTCGTCTAAGCCAGGGAAAAGTTGTCTATTGTTGCCTCTCGCGGCATTGACTTCAGGGTCATACCAAGAGTAGCGCGTCAATAAACCCAAATTTTGACCTGTTAGATAGATTTTTGTTGCGCCGACCTTATATTTTTTTAACAATTTATTCGGTAAAGCATAGCTCAAACGCACCGTTTCCAAGCGGAGATAAGACCCATCTTCCACCATTTCACTGCGTGAAAACAGGGAGTTGATACGGGTTGTGAAAATGGCAGAATACCCTTGATAATTGCGGTTTTCATTCTGGCGATTCCAAATATCGGAAGCCACATTGCGCTGCAAGTTCAAGTCGCCTCGTAAATAATGCGCCCGATTGAGGTTGTTATTGACAATATCATTGCCATACGACCAACGCACAAACGCATAAATATCAAAACCTTTGTAAGAAAGCGTATTGCCTATACCGCCCGTGTGAATCGGCAAAGTATAAGCCATCGGGACATATTCTGTGCGCTCAATCAAGCCATTGCCGTCAATGTCAAAATAACCAAATTCGCCTGTATTGTGGTCTTGAACTTTTGGGGTAGCATTGTAGCGTTCAAAATCATTATTGATTATACCATCTTGAATAGTGCCATAATACACGCCTATCGGCTTGCCAACCCGTAGAATAACATCATTAGGTAAGCTGCCTGTGCCAATTGCACGGAAACCAATTTCGGGCTGACCGCCCAAATCCAATACTTTATTCCGATTGAAAGAGATATTAAAATTGGTTGTCCATGAAAACTTGCCTGTGAAATTGCGCGAAACGACTTCAAATTCTAAACCTTTATTCTCCAAAGACCCTAAATTTTGAATAGCACTTGTAAAAGCAGAATAAGCTGGCAATTGAATATCCAATAAAAGCCCTGTCGTGACGTTGCGATACACATTAGTCGTGAGTGTAAAACGGTCTTTTAGAAAACCAACATCAATACCTAAGTTTGTACCTTTTGTGGTCTCCCAAGTAATATCAGGATTGGCAAAACGGTTGGAAGGATTAACCGCCGTATTCAAAGCATTGTTAAACGGGTAAGAAACATTCGCAAGATTTGCCAACGAAACACCCGCATTGACAGGGATTTGGTTATTGCCCGTAATACCAAAACCCGCCCTTACTTTAAAAGTAGATATAACCTTTTCAAGCGGTTTCATAAAACCTTCTTCCGATACGTTCCACGCTGCGGAAACGGCAGGGAAAATGCCTTGTCTATCGTTGATAAAGCGGGAAGACTCGTCAATACGGGTAGAAGCCGTTAGGATATAGCGGCTTTTATAATTGTATTGAATACGTCCAATGTAAGAACGGTCGCGTTTGTCTTGAAAATTGGGTGTAGAAATGATATTTTTAGCCGCCGCCAAGCTGTTGCCCTTCAAAACTTCTGTATTAAATTGCTCATAGCGGGTAAAATTACTCGTTTTCGTTTCTTTTCGTGCCTCAAAAACAAAGGTGGCATTGAAACTGTGACCACCCTTAAATTTTTTATTGATAGCCAAACGGGGTTGTATCACAATGCGGCTGTCTCTCCCTGTTTCTAAATCCACACGTCCTTTAGTATTTTGAGCTTCGCGCAAAAGACTGGGTGCGTAATAGTCTCGGTTACTATTATCGGTAATAAGACCTGCATTGACAGCCAATTCTAACCAAGAGACAGGTTTGAAAGACAAATTCACATTCCCTGCCAACCAATCCGACCCGCGTGAGGTTTCCAAATTATTGATGCGATATTCGGGGCTTTCGAGACCCACACCATTACCACCGTTATTGGCAATACCGCCCGCAGTTCCCAAAATATTATCTCGATTGATAAAAGGATTGAGAAAATTAGATTGAGCAATGGCATTATCTGCCCGCCAATCGCCAATCAAACCGCCATAATTGGAGTTAGTATATTGCAATTTCACCCCTGCGGTGAGCATAGTGCTTAGTTTTTGCTCCACATTCAACAAACCCGAAAGGCGTCTAAAATTGGAATTGATAATTACCCCCTCTTCATTGGCATAACCTAATGAACCGAAGTAAGAAGTACCCCCCTCAGTAGAACCCGAAAAATTGAGGTCATAAAACTCTTTTTTGGCATCACGGGTGATGACATCAAGCCAATTTGTGCCGCCATAATTGGTAATACCGTATTGGTCTGTCAGTATTTTATTAGGGTCAGCATCAATATTCGCTCCTGTTGGATTGGCTAATAATTCCCATGCACTGGGTTGACCGGGAAACAAAACACTTGACGTTAAACCTGAATTATCACCAGCTTCTGAACGTACTCTGTCGGCTCTGTACAAAGCATATTCCTGTGGGGTCAAGGTTTCCAATTGTCGGGCTAATTGTCCTGTACCACGTTTTATACTTAAATTAATACGGGGTTTGCCTTTTTGCCCTTTTTTAGTCGTGATAACGATAACGCCATTTGATGCACCGACACCATATAATGCTGTTGCCGAAGCGTCTTTCAATATATCAACAGACTGAATATCGTTGGGATTGAGCGTTGCCAATGGATTTGTGGCATCGTTGCTATTGATGATATAAGGAATATTATCAATCACAATCAAAGGCGAAGTGCCTGCCGAGAGTGACGTAAAACCCCGAATATTGATACTCGCCCCCGCCCCCGGTGAGCCATCGGCAGAGACAATATTCACACCCGCAGCCCGTCCTTGCATGACTTCGGTAATGGAAACGGGCGCAGTGCTTTCCAAACTGGCTTTATCTATTTTGGAACTTGCCCCTGTCGCATCTCGCCGTATGGTTTCGATACCATAACCCGAAATAACGACTTCTTCCAAGACATTGCCCGTTGATAAGGCAATATCAAGTGTAGTTTGAGTACCAACTGTGGTTTTAACTGCATCAAAGCCTACAAAACTAATTTGTAAAACATCGGTAGGAGAGGCTTCGAGAGAGAAATTGCCATCGAAATCGGTAAGTGTTCCCTTTGTTGTCCCGAATATTTGGACAGTTGCGCCGGGTAGTGGTTGTCCTTTATCGTCTTTCACAACACCCGAAATTTTGCTTGTTTGGGCGTTGAGTGAAAAAATTGATAGGAAGCTACCCAATAAAAATAGGAATAGTTTGTTTTTCATCATCCTTAGTGCAAAGTTTAGTTATTTAAAAATACTAAGTCACTGTACAAAGGAAACATATTTGTTTTTTATGGATTTGCTGTATTGTTCGGTTGTTTTGTTTATTTGTAATCTATAGCTCTGTATTGAAAACTATTTATTGTGGATTCAAAAAAAACATTTATTTTTGTCATAAATTAATCAATTATGACATTAGTTGTAGAATTAAAAATAACAAACCTAAGCGATTGGGCAATTATTCAACCTTTATTAAAAAGGTTAAAAATTCATTTTGTTCAAAAACCACTACAACGAGAAAATGAACAATTCCAATCTATAGATGATACCAAAACAGATACAGCTAAGCTAAAAACCTTACAACAGCCGTCTCCTGCAACAGTTTGGTCAGCCTATGATTCTCCAAAAGCTGCTGAAACGCTTTTGCAACTTCTTGAAAACTCAAACCAATAATTTTATGCGTTTCCCTTATATACCATCACCTGCACATAAAGGGCAAGGTGTTTTAATGCCTTTTTTACCACTTACCTTAAATCATAATGCACATAGTATAAAAACACATGCTATGCTTGATACAGGCTCAATGGTCAACGTATTACCCTTTTCAATAGGTATTAGTTTGGGTTTATCATGGGAGTCTCAAAGTGTTCCTGTTGAATTGGGCGGTAATTTGAAGGCTTATGAAGCGTATGGCATTCTTATAAACGCTACAATTGAAAGCTATCCTACCGTAAGATTGGCTTTTGCATGGACTCAAGCTGATAACATACCTTTATTATTAGGACAAACCAATTTCTTTATGGAATTTGATGTGTTATTCTCTCGTTCTGCTTCTTTTTTTGATATTTATCCGAAGGGAAAGGCGTTAGGTAACATGTAGATTACTCCAAAAAACAAAAAATACTGAGGGGGTACGTATCCGAAAACCGACAAAGTACAATATCACCAACCACTCGTACAATCGAACAACCCCTAAAAATTCCTATCCTCTATCTTCGTTTCAAATTCTTTACTCATGCTAAAAATAAAATATGCGATTGGCATTTTAGCCTTGTGCATTTGTTCCAGTTTTGCTTTTTATAAAAAAAATGCTTCGACTAAAACCCCCAATGTCATTTTCATCCTCGCCGATGATTTGGGTTATGGAGACATTGGCTGTTTTGGGCAAAAAATTATTGCCACACCGCATATTGACCGCCTCGCTACTGAGGGGGTGCGTTTGACACAGCATTATGCGGGTTCAACGGTCTGTGCGCCCTCTCGCTGTGCTTTGATGACAGGAAAACACGTTGGGCATACTTCCATCAGAGGTAATCAACCTGTCGGGCAACTTATCAAACCCGAAGAAACGACCCTTGCCGAAGTGTTCAAACAAGCGGGTTATGCAACGGGCATCATTGGTAAATGGGGCATGGGCAATAAACCGCCCAATGACGACCCTTTGAAAAATGGGTTTGATTATCATTTTGGCTTTGTGGATATGTGGCACGCCCATACATTTTTTCCCGAATTTTTGTATAAAAACGGTGAAAGATACCCACTCGAAGGCAATAAATCTGAGATGACACCCGAAGCCCAGAAGGTTTTAGGTGAAAATCGCAAAATTCCAGAAGATATATGTCTCGGTATCGGTACGCAAAAAGCCAAGTATGTACCCTATGAATTTGACAGAGAAGTAGGTGAGTTTTTAGATAAAAACAAAGAGAAGCCTTTCTTTTTGATGCTGACGGTCAATACGCCCCATGCCAATTCTGAATTTAAAAAAGACGGTATGGAAGTCACCGATTATGGCGAATTTGCTGAAAAAGATTGGAAAAGTTCCGAAAAAGGTTTTGCCAAAATGATGCGGGATTTGGATAATACGGTCGGTAAAATTTCTGCCAAAATAAAAGAAATGGGCTTAGATGACAACACAATCATCATTTTCACTTCCGATAATGGACCGCATAATGAAGGCGGACACTCGGCAGATTACTTCGATAGCAACGGATTACTGAGGGGTACAAAACGGGATATGTACGAAGGCGGTATTCGTGTCCCTACGATTGTGCGTTGGAAAAATACCATAAAATCCAATACCGAAAGCCGACACATATCCGCTTTTTGGGATTGGCTGCCAACGTTTTGCGACATAACAGGCGGAACAAAACCGACAAATATTGACGGTATCAGCCTTCTACCGACTTTAAAAAACAATCCGAAAGCACAGAAAAAGCACAAATACCTCTACTGGGAATTTTATGAATTGGGTGGCAGACAAGCCGTTTTGTGGAACGATTGGAAACTCATAAAACTCAATGTTGAAGACCCCTCAAAAACGACGGTTGAACTATACAACCTAAAAACAGATGTTTCAGAAACAAAAAATATAGCGCAACAAAATCCTACAATCGTCAAGCAAATGTCGGGCATGATGCGAGAAGCACACCAACCCTTTGCCTTAGCTGATTTATTTAAAAAAACGGGTACGAAAGCATCGGGTTTTTAATTATTCAACATAATTTTTTTTTTAACACATAGGCACAGAGGACACATAGTTTTTTATAAATAGTTGATTATGAGTGTTTTAAAAATAAAATTATGTGTCCTATGTGCCTATGTGTTTACAAAATATATCTAAAAAAATGAAAAAAACGCTCATCCTATTAGCACTTTTAACAATAAACCTATCCGTATTTGCACAAACAGCCGCCAAAAAAACGAAGGCTGTTTCAAGCAAAAAAGAAACTGTTGTTGCACCCCGTCCGCCAATGGGGTGGAACAGTTTTGATGCCTACGATTGTCGCATTAACGAAGAAGAATATCGCCAAACCGTAGAGTACATGGACACTCACCTCAAGCAATATGGTTGGGATTATGCAGTCATTGACTACGTTTGGTTCAACCACGCACCGGGCAATTGGAACAATCCCAAACGCCGACACGGACACCCCAATATTCGCATGACCGAAGACGGCAAGCCGTTGGATAAATTGGTCATGGACGAATACGGACGCTTATTGCCTTCCGAACAGCGTTTTCCTTCCGCAGCAGGAGGCAAGGGTTTCAAACCCTTAGCGGATTGGGTGCATAGCAAGGGTATGAAATTCGGTATTCACATCATGCGGGGCATACCACGCCAAGCCTATTTTGAAAATTTACCCATAAAAGGCACGAAATATAAAGCGCAAGACATCGCCGAACCGTGGGATACCTGCAATTGGCAAAACAACCTCTACGGCGTTGACCCGACAAAAGCTGGGGCGCAAGAATATTACAATTCACTGTTTGAATTATACGCCCAATGGGGGGTGGATTTCATCAAAGCCGATGATATGATGTTCCCGATGTACCACAAAGGCGAAATTGAGATGATGCATAAAGCCATTGAACGTTGCGGTCGTCCAATGGTGTTGAGTTTGTCGTGTGGAGAAGCCCCAATTGCCCAAGCCGAACACCTCATGAAAAATGCCAATATGTGGCGTATTTCAGCCGATTTTTGGGATAAATGGGAGTCATTGCGCCGAAATTTTGATTTGATGAACGCATGGGCACCCCATACTCGTGAAAACAGATGGCCCGATGCCGATATGTTGCCGATAGGAAAATTATCGTTGCAAAACCGTCCGCATGGCAAGGAGCGTATGTCAGAATTTACCATACCCGAACATTATACTTTGATGACCTTGTGGAGTATCGCCCGTTCTCCTCTGATGATGGGCGGCGATTTACTGTCCACACCGCAAGAAACCATTAAAACGTTTTTGCAAAATGAAGAAGTCTTAGCGGTCAATCAAAACAGTACAGACAATCGGCAAATCCATGAATTTCACAATGGCGTTGTCTGGATTGCTACCGACCCCAAGACGGGAGACCGTTTTGTTGCCCTTTTCAATATCGGTGAAAAAACGCAAAAAATTGAATTTGATATGGAACACGAGTATATGCGAGATAATTATCGCCTACGAGATTTGTGGGAAAAGAAAAATTTGGGTATCGTGAAAAGTAAAATTTCAGCAGAGATTGAGCCACATGGAGCGAGGTTGTATCGGTTGAGTAAAACGAATGAGAAAGTTACGATGAATTGATAAATACATTCTTGTTAAAAAACGCCTCTTTAGTGTTGAAATACTGAGGGGGTGTTTTTTTTAATTGTTTATTTCCAAATAATACCTATATTTGTAAGGAATAAAAATTTTCATATCGCTTAAAATGACAAATATATTAAGGTATCCATTACGCAATATCAGCGACCAAACCTTACGGGAATTGCAAGAGCATTATCCAGATGCCCAAGTTCAAATAAAATTAAGTGCCAAGCCTCAAAATGGGAGTTTAACAGAAGCCATTTTTTGGGATTTAATAGCAAAATTGGATTGGACAAAGGAGGGTGATGATAGGACTGTCATTTTGCCAGTGGTAAAAGATTTAGCCAATTTTCCATTAAGATATACTTATGATTTTGCAGATATACTTTCTCATAAATTATACCTTTTAGATAATGAACGCTATGCCGCAAACAATACTCTTTCGATAGATGAAGATTTTTCTGCCGATAGATTTCTTTATTCCCGTTGTTGTGTGATAGCTAATGGTCGAGCTTTTTTCGAGCATATCCGTAAAAATCCCGATAAAATGCCTCACCATCTTCTTTTTGCTCCTTTACTTAGAATACCCAATGCAGCCCATCAATTAAAACTTGGAAAACCCTTAGAACACGTTTGGGCTTATCCTGTCGAAACGTTTAGTAACACTTCAGGTTGGGCTTCTTTTAATATTCAGAATAAGGATTGATGAAATTACACGGCAATTCGTTAGAAAATCCAAACTTGCATCATCTGTACGAGATTTTCAAAATAGAAAATGGGGATACCTTCAAATACGGTATCACTGACGACCCTATTGATGCTGATGGATTATCTGAACGTGTTCGGAGGCAATTATTTGAAATGAATAATGCTGCGGAATATGAAAAATATGATGCTCATATTTTAATCAAAGATATTGAGGGTAGGGTAGAAGCAACACGTATTGAAAGGGAATATATTGATGCTTACTATTATAAAAACGGACGTAATCCTATTGGTAATCTTATCCCAAAACGCAAAATATAGCTAAAATACTGAGGGGGTGCTTTAGTCAAATCTCCCGCACAAAAAAGCAAAACCAAACGGACAAAAGCGCATTACTTTGATGAAGTTTCGTAAATTCGTCAATAAATTAGCTCTAATGTCCAAATTCATTTTTGCAATATCTATCGTTTGCTGTCTTGTTTTTTCTATAAATGCACAAGATTTAAACCTCAAATTTCGTCATTTGACGGTTGATAATGGTATGCCACATACCGACGTGACTTGTATTGCTCAAGATGAAAAGGGTTTCATCTGGTTGGGTACTTATGGGGGTTTGTGCCGTTATGATGGGTATATTCTTAAAAATTATGTCAATCGCAACAGCTCTTTAAAACAAGTTTATTCCAATCGCATCAACGATATAAGCATTAGTCCAACGGGACAAATATGGTTGGCAACTCAAAATGGTTTGGCTGTTTTTGACCAAAAGACCGAACAGTTTTTTAATTTTAACGACATCAATCAATCTGTCAATAAAATAAGCGTGGATACTGAGGGGGTAATTTATGCAGGATATAACAATCAATTAGCTGCGTTTGAATGGGATAAAAATAAAGGTTTACAAAAAATAAATTTAGAAAATTTCAATAATCCTACGACTATTTTTGATTTTCAAAAAGACCCCATTTCAAAGGCAATTTGGGCTGCAAATACGGGGGGGGTATTGAAAATTACTACAAATGGTAAAAATAGAGTTGTTAAACAGATAAAAATTTTAGACCAAAATCAAAAGCCTCACACACCGCTTTCTCTCTTTTTTAATCAAAATAATAATCTGATTTTGGGTGTTCAAAACGGCTATATTGTTTTGGATAAATCGGTTTGGCAAAGTGACAATTCACAGTTTTTGGGGCAATACAAAGCTGTGCCTGCCTCTGCGGTTAATATACCTTCGGGGCAAAATTTTTCTATCAATGCCTTAGGGGAAGGCGATAATGGCTCGGCTTGGGTCGCTACTGAAAATGGCGTGGCGCAATTACAAAATTGGCAAACAGGACAAGTCGTTCAAGCAATTACGAGTAAAACACGTTCAAATCTGTCTTCTGACCACATTTCACACTTATTTAAAGACAAAGACGGTTGCTTGTGGGTCACTTCTTACGGCGGCGGGGCAGATATTTTGGATTTAAACAGAAAGAAATTTTACAGTTTCGGGCGTGATGAAAAAAGACCTGCACAATCCATGACCGATGATTATGCAAGAGCTTTGATGGAAGATGATGCTGGCAATCTTTGGATAGGCACACGTACTGAGGGGGTCAATATTGTCAATTTAAAAACCAATGAATGGCGGTATTTAAGATACAATGCAAGTGGTATCAGTAGCAATAATATTCGCGCACTCAATAAGGACAAACAAGGGAGAATTTGGATAGGTACAGATGCAGGGATAGACATATATGATGGGCAACGTTTTTTTAATATCAATGACAATCCAAAATCGCCTAATCACCTGTCGGGCAACACTGTTTTTAGCATTGGCGTAGATGTTTTTGGGCAAATTTGGGCAGGTTGTTGGGATAATGGTTTGAACCGCATCTCCTATCAATCGCCGCAAAACTACCAAATTGAACGCATTTTAAAAGGCGAAAAAGGCTTATGTGGCAGCAAAGTCACTTTTGTTTATGCCGACCCACAACGACCCGAAGTTTTTGTTGCCACTACGGAGGGGTTAAATCATATCCTCTTAGATGCTACGGGGGCAATTTCAAAAATATACCATTACAAAGGCATTGAAGGCGATACAAAAACCTTAAATTCTGATTATGTGTGGCCCATTGTGCGTACCGATGCCAAAACGCTTTGGGTTGGCACTTTGGGAGGCGGTTTGAATAAAATCACGCTGTTAGGTGAAGGCAAATATGAGGCTCAAGCCTATACAAAAGCCTTGCCCTCTAACGATATTGAAAGCCTTTTGACCGATGCACAAGGCAATTTATGGCTCGGCAGCAAGGGTTTGACCATGTTTAATCCCGACAAAAACGAGTTGGTGAATTTTGATGCGAATGACGGTTTGCAAAGCAATGTCTTTAAAATCGGTTCGGCTTGGGCAGGGCGTGACGGGCGTTTGTATTTTGGCGGCATAAAAGGTGTCACCTATTTTTATCCCGATAGCATTTTAAAACAACAACAAGCGGTAAAAACAATTTTAACAGGATTAAGCGTCAATAATCAAACTGTAACTGTTGGGACAAAATACGAAGGGCGGGTCGTTTTAGAAGCGGCTTTGGAAGAACAAAAAGTATTGACATTCAATCATTTACAAAAAACATTTGCCCTACAATTTTCCACTTTGCAATTCGCAAATCCCGAAAAATGCCGCTATCGCTATCAATTGGTGGGTTTTGATAAAAATTGGATTGAAACCGATGCGTCTATCCGCACCGCCTCTTATTCCAACCTTGATGCAGGAGATTATATTTTTCGTTTTCTGGCTGCCAACAGCGATGGTGTTTGGGCAGATGAAAACCAAGCGAGTGTCCTAACAATCCGCATTTTACCCCCGTGGTGGGCTTCATTGTGGGCGAAATTGATTTATTTAGGCATTATTGGCGGTTTGGCTTATGGTGCGTGGTCATGGATAAAAATGCGTCGAAATTTGCATATTCAACGCATCGAAGAACGCAAATCGGAAGAGTTACACCAATTGCGCTTACAATTTTTTACCAATATCAGCCACGAACTGCGAACACCGCTTAGTTTGATAACCGCACCCGTTGAAAAATTATTGGCAAATCCCACTTTATCACAAGACAAACGCTTTCACCATTACGACCTTATCCAACGCAATGCCACCCGCTTGTTGAATTTGGTTAATGAGCTTTTAGAATTCAGAAAAGTAGAAAGCGGTACACGCCGTTTGCGGGCAACACAAACGAATTTCCCTAATTTTATTCGCAGCATTTGCGAAGAATTTGAAGAAATAGCGGAAAAAAGGGATATTCATTTTGATATAAATCTACCTGAAAAATTAGAAGAATCCGTTTGGCTTGACCGTGCCATAGTGGAAAAAGTAATCGTCAATTTATTATCAAATGCCTTTAAATATACCCACCCTGCGGGAACAATTACCGTAGATATGCCCCCAAATGATGAAGGACATTTTGCGAATGAATTAAAATTTGGGAACGATACCCCCCCCTTGATGCCTTTGGCTTCATCCCGACTTGGCGGGACAGTAGCCAACCTCGTTTGGTTGCGTGTAGCCGATACAGGCATTGGTTTAGAGGAAAGCGAGTTACAAAAAGTCTTTGACCGTTTTTATCGGGTGACGGAGGCAGAACAAGATGGGCAAATGGGTTCGGGTATCGGTTTGGCTTTTGTACGCAGTTTGATGACTTTACATCGGGGTTTTATCAGCGTATATAGTGAAAAAGGGAAAGGAACAGCGTTTTATATTGGTCTGCAAAAAGGCAAAACGTATCTAAAACCCGATGAAATAATGGTTGCCGATGAAACGGTAGCCAGTGCTGTTGCTGCCAAAAATGGTTTAGATGAAGACAATCAATTGAGCATACAAGCCACTTTGCAAGATATTGAAACGGCGCATCTCAATCAACAGCATGGAGCAATTGGCAAGCCACGCCTATTAATTGTGGAAGACAATGTAGAATTGCGCCAGTTTTTAGCCGAAAGTTTTGAGGAACAATACCATATCACGCTCGCAGAAGATGGCAAACAAGGTTTAATAGTTGCCCAAGAAACGCTGCCCGATATTATCATCAGCGATATTATGATGCCTGAAATGGATGGTATTGACATGTGTAAATCTATTCGAGCAACGACCACCCTCAGCCATATTCCGATTATACTTTTGACCGCTAAAAATGCGGTGCAAAGCCGTATCGAAGGGGCAGAAGCTGCCGCAGATGCTTATATCGCCAAGCCATTTAGCCTGCGTTTGCTACAAGCGACTATTAAAAACCTATTGGATACCCGCCGACAATTGAAAGAACGTTATGCCCAAAGTAGCCTCGTTGAGGCGCACGAATTAGCCACAAACCAACGTGACCGCCAGTTTTTACAAACCATGATGCAGATTATAGAAACCAATTTGGAAGACAGTGAATTTGATGTAGAAAAAATATGCCGCACAATAGGCATCAGCCGCACCGTTTTATACGATAAAGTGAACGCTTTAACAGGTAAATCTGTCGGTGAATTTATCCGAAAAATGCGCCTGCAAACAGCCGCTAAAATATTGGTGACAGAAAACATCCCCGTCTATTTGGTAATGGATAGGGTTGGTATTCAATCGGCTTCCTATTTTTCAAAAGCCTTTAAAAAAGAATTTGGGAAAACGCCTTCGCAGTATTTGGCTGATTTTTTAGCGGAACAGAAACCTAAGGAGAAGTTGAAAGTCTAAGGGGAATACCCTTAATCCCCGCCCCCTTGCCTTTTCCACAAACCTTCTGGCTTATTGGTTTTTGGTAAAAACGCAGCCAATTCTTTTTTCACGGCATCATATTTTTTATCATTTGCCAAATTTTTCCATTCATAAGGGTCAGCCGTTTCGTCATACAGTTCTTCGCCGCCTTTGGCATAGCGGATATACCGCCATTTTTCGGTTCTGATGCTGTGGTTATTTAAGCCAAAAGTCGTGATAGCTGGTTTATTCCAAACAGTATTTGGATTTTGTAAAAGCGATTTCATAGAATACCCCTCAGTATGTTTGGGTATCGGCAGACCGCATAAATCGGCAAGGGTAGGGTAGATGTTCATAAAATCCACTGTTTTATCACAACGACTGTTGCCTTTGGTCATAGTTGGCACAACCATAAAAAAAGGCGCACGGGTCGCTTCTTCCCACAAACTGAATTTGCGCCAATGGTGTTTTTCGCCCAAATGCCAGCCGTGGTCGCCCCATAAAACAACAATGGTATTCTCGCGTTCAGGGCTTTTTTCTAAAGCATCTAAAATATGTCCAATTTGCACATCGGCATACGTGATACAGGCTTGATAGGCTTGAATGGCAGCCCGCCACAAACTATCGCTGTTGGTATTTTTCAATAAAGCTCTATGGTCGCCATTGTCTGCCATTTTGACCCCCTCAGTAGGAAGGTCGTCCAAGTCATTTTTTTGATAAGGAGGCATTTCGATTTTATCAATGGGATACATATCAAAGTATTTTTTCGGCACATTCCACGGCATGTGCGGGCGAAAAATACCACAAGCGATGAAAATAGGTTTATCGTCATGCCTTTTTGAGAGTTCTTCGGCTGCCCATTGAGCATTGTGATAATCACTTAAAACATCATCACCCGCATCTAATTGCGCCCATTTTATCCCTCCAAATTGACCTCTGTTGAAGGCATTTCGATTGGCATTATTGGGGGCATCTCTTTTGTAATAATCAAATTCCGTATCTCTGTCAAAGCCGCCATGATAGAGTTTGCCACCGCCCACCATTTTATATCCATTCTTTTTAAAATGGGAGAAAATAGTCAAGCTATCCGCAATGGCTTTGCGCCAATCGTCATTATTCAGATACACGCCTGTTGTACTTGGGCGCAAACCCGACATCAACGCTGCCCTCGACGGACAACACAAGGGCGCAGCACAATGGGCTTGTGTGAAGGTCATGCCCCAATTCGCCAAACGGTCAATATTGGGTGTTTTCACTTGTTTGTTTCTACCCAAAGGACTAACCCAATGGTTTAAATCATCAACGGCAATAAATAAGACATTCCACTTTTTGCCGTTGGGTGCAAGATTAGCGGTCGTTGAAACACCTTTTGCGGTGGTCTGTGTTGTCTGTTTTGCCGATTGGCAGTAGATAAAAACAAGGCTTGATAGGAGTAAAAAACAAACTTTTATTTTGGATAATGAACGCATATTGACGAGTATTTTAGTAAAATTTATGAGGCACAATTTCGGCAATACACACCTCATTATATATGCTTTAAAATCCGTTTTTTTATATCAAAAATCCTAACTACTCATGTTACGCAGTCCTAAGTCCGAAGGACTTGAATATGAATAGCCGTAGATGTAATCTACGGATTTAATGTTAGCCGTGTTCCCAACTCCAAAGGAGTTGAACTTGCTTGTTATTCATTGATAAACAATTGATTGAGATGTTCAAGTCCTTTGGACTTGGGAACAGGTTTTTTATCGTTTCCGTAGGTTGCACCTACGGCTATTCGTATTCAAGTCCTTCGGACTTGCGTGACATCAGTAACTACATTAAACGCAGCCATTTATGCCTTTTTGAAGATTGATAGACCGCCTCTTGCACAGCCATATTTTTTAAATACCCCCCCCCTCAGTATTTTTTGGTAATATCCTTGAAAAATAGCAATTTTTTAGGTCAAAAAAGCAAAAAATACTGAGGGGGTGTTCCGAACTTCGTTGTAAGTAGTTAGTTATAAATAATCGCTACTTCGACTTTTTATAATAATCTGATAATCAAGTCATTCCGTCTCGTACATCGTACATCTATTTTCGTACATCTACTTATGTTTAATTTTAAAAATGTTACAATGAAAAAAATATATTTTCTCCTTTTTACCCTATCCTTTTTTGGTTTTGTCTTAATTAAAAAGGGGGCGAAATCGGCTACCAAACGCCCCAATATTTTGTTCCTCATTGCCGACGATGCAGGTATGGACATGAGTGCTTATGGGCGCACTTGGGTAAAAACAAAGGGCTTTGACCGCATCGCTCATGAAGGCTTGTTGTTTGAACGCGCCTATACACCCAATGCCAAATGTGCGCCTTCACGCTCTTGCATTATGACGGGGCGCAATTCATGGCAACTCGATGCCGCTTGCAATCATTGGATATATTTTCCAACACATTTCAAAACATATCCCGAAGTTTTGGTGGAAAACGGCTACCAAACAGGTTTTACTGGCAAAGGCTATGCGCCCGGCAAAGCCTTGAAAGAAGATGGTTCGTCCCGCCTTTTGTTGGGTAAAGATTATTCAACTTTGAAAACGACACCACCTGCCAAAGAAATGTCCAATAACGATTATGCAGGCAATTTTGCCGATTTTTTAAACACAACAAGTGAAGATAAAGCATGGTGTTTTTGGGTCGGTTTCAATGAACCACATCGGGCATATCAATATGGTGTGGGTGTGAAAAATGGTAAAAAAACGAGCGACATTGAGCGTGTTCCCGCCTATTTTCCTGATACGGATTCGGTGCGAAATGACTTGTTGGATTATGCCTACGAAATCGAATATATGGACAGCCATGTAGAGCGCATTTTAAAAACATTGGAAGAAAAAGGGCAGTTGGACAATACCTTAATTGTGATGACATCTGACCATGGGATGCCGTTTCCACGGGTGAAAGGCAATCAATATGAACACGCCAATCATATCCCAATGGCAATTATGTGGCGGAATGGCATTGCTCAAAAAGGGCGAAAAATTCGGGATTATGTGAGTTTTATAGACCTTGCACCGACTTTTTTAGAAGCGGCAGGGATTGATTTTAAAACATCGGGGATGCAACCACCCGCAGGGAAAACGCTGTTTCCGATACTGAAATCTCCTAAAAATGGGCAGGTTGTGGTAGAACGAAATTTTGTTTTGGTAGGGCAGGAGCGACATGATTTTGGTCGCCCAAATGATGTCGGCTATCCGATTCGCGGCATACACAAAGACGGTTTTTTATACCTCAAAAATTATGAACCCACACGCTGGCCCGCTTGTAATCCCGAAACAGGCTATTTGAATTGCGATGGTGGCGCGACAAAATCCTTTATTTTGAACCAAAGGCGGCGTGGGATAGAGAAAAAATATTGGGAATTGTGCTTTGGTCATCGCCCTGCCGAAGAATTTTACAATCTAAAAACTGACCCCGATTGTGTCAATAATTTAAGCAATGACCCCTCAGTAAAAAGCCTTATTCAGCGTATGAAAAAGGAAATGGAAGCTAAATTGTTGGCGGAAGGTGATTTGCGTATGCAGGGTTTTGGTAACGTTTATGAAAAATATCTTGGTGCAGAAGTCAATGGTTTTTATGAACGTTTTATGAAAGGAGAGAAGATAAAAACGGGGTGGGTTGAGAAAACGGATTTTGAAAAAGGTATGATTGATGATTATTAAACAAAAACAATATTTTCGGACAATCCGACACCACAATCCTATAAAATACGGCATTGATAGCAATGGTTTGAGGAAAGATTGAGGATTGAGTGATTATACCCACTCAAATTCAAGTTGTTCTATCTTTGCCTTCTCTACTAAACCATGATTGTGTTGGGTAAAATCACCTATATTAAAGTTACAGACAAGAGCTTCCACAATTGTCCGTCTGTTCTCAATATTGCCACCATTATGATAAAAATGGTCTTTTGTCACAACATTGAATTTGTGCCAAAATTTTTCTATCATTTCATTTTTTCGCCAATCATTATGATGCCATGTTGAAAGGATAAATTTTGCTTTGGTTTTACTTAATAAATTAAAGAGTAGTTCTTCATCTTGCTCTTTCCAGCCGTTGTAATAATCAACGTGCCGCCCAAAATAAGGTGGGTCGCAATAGATAATGTCATTTTCTGTTGCAAGAGGAATGATGTCTGCAAAAGATTTATTATAAAAAATCCAGTTAGGTTCAGATTGAATGATTTGTGAAATATTTGCAACTTGATTTGTTATTTTAGTTATGTATGCTTGTGCAAATCGGTCTGGTTTTTTGCAAAACGGGATATTCCAATTGCCTTTACTCCCAAATCGCATCATTCCATTAAATCCAGCTCTTGAAAGGAAAATGAAATCATAAGGTGAAAATTCGCCGCTATTAAATCGAGAACGAACTTTTAAATAATGTTCGTAACCATTATTGTCCGCTTTGCTCAAAATTTTGCCTTCTTGTTCGAGATAATGTTTCATCAAAGGTGCGGTGATTTCCTTTTGTTGAACACCTTTGTAGAAATTTATAATATGTGGATTGGTATCGTTTAGTATTGCTTTTTTATAGCCTGCATTGAAAGCGACCACACCCGTTCCTAAAAACGGTTCTATCCATTTGCCATTAACCTTTGGGGCAAGTTCCATAATCCAAGGCACTAATTTAGTTTTGATACCTTGACTTTTTATAGGCGGTACAATTACGCTCATTTCGTTTTCTTATTTGATGTTTTTAAAACAATTTTATCCCATAAGTCTATCCTGCCTTTAAATTCTAAGAAGTCTTTGAGTGTGGTAATTTTTGTTATTTTTCCATCTTTTATCATTGTGGCAGAGCCGTGATTTATCCAATATTCATCAAACCATTCTTCACCCAATTGACTAAAAATACCGTTTCCACTTTTTAAATCAGCAATATCAACGATAGAACCAATATTTGCAGTATTACCAGAGCCTTGTTTGTCACTTGCAATTTTCCATTTTTCAGAAGCAAAAAAATCAAAATCCTTGATGACAGAAGTAATAGATTTTAAATTTTTGACCGTTGTAACAGTTCTTTCCCCAATTTTTTTGTTGGGTGTTTCAAATTCTTCTTGGAGTTCTTGAACTTGAAAGATTTCTGTTTCTGCAAAGCCATCCGTTACATCCGTTCTTGTATAGATAACACCCAAACAAAAATGTCCAGTATATTGATTGTATGGAAATTGAATATTTTTATCCTTGTCTCTTTCTTTGAAGTATCCTCCATGACTACCCAAAGTAAAACCAGCCGTTTTGTCGTTTCGTCTGAAAGTTGTTTTTATATCAACTGCAAATTTTATAGCATCATTTTTCTTATTGACGAAAGTCAAATCAGGATACCAATTTTGTTTCTCTGCAAGAATGATTTTATAGCCAATGCTTTCGGCAAATTGTAAAATTTGAGGAAAAATATGTATTTCAAGTATTTTTGAAACAATTTTGGTATCAGATGAAATGGTATAAATATTCTTATAAACGTCTATAAAACCCTTTATCGCCCAATCGCCATTGTTGGTTGAAACATATTTTTCAAGCCTGTCCGCAAATTTGTCAAGCTCTTTTTTGAAGTCTGATTTATATTCGATTCTATCTTTTAAATTCATAATACCTTTTTATAATTTTCCACAAAGGTACAGCATCGAAAATTAAATCCTATCATAAAACCCAACATCAATATTTAGGTCAAAAACGAAATTTATGTTTTGGATGCTTTTACATTTTCACCAACCGTTTGATAAGATTCAGTTTGTTAATTCTAACCGACCGAACTTGTACGATATAAGCACCCGCAGGCAAATCATTCAAATCCACGCGAATTGTTTCGTTTTGCCCTTTAATGTCATAGAGTTTGGAACGGACAACGGAGGCATTGCTGTTGAAAATATCCACGATGTATTTGCCCTTGTCCAAACTTTGAACAAAAACAGAATCCTTTGTGGGATTTGGAAAAATGATGCTCTCTGAATTGGCAGTATTTTGAACTGAAGTAGGATTGTTGAAAAATAAAAACAGACCTGTATGTTCGGGCAATGAAACTGTTTGTGTTGTAGTCAATCGGCTATCAGGATTGTAAAAACGGCTGCCAAAAGCCGATACATCTATTTGAGTCTCGTCTCGGTCGGTCGGATTAACGAGAACAATCCCATTGTCAAAACGCCTAACCCAAATATCTCGATTGGGCAATTTGTACTGCATAAAATCAGCCGAAGCCAATGTTTGAGTAGGTTTGCCAATGTCCCATGTAAAACAGGGGTCAAGGTTGAAACTGATTTTGTTGTTGTCATCTACAATCGGCGTAAGCCCCAATTTGGTATAAATCGAATTATCCGCTTCCACTTTAACCCCCAAAAGATAAGAAGCATAATTGTACATAAACAGCTTGTGTTTGCGCTCGGCGGGTAATTTGGCAAACGTACCGTTGTCTCTTCCGCCGTCCATACTGAGGGGTACTGCCGAAAGCTTTTGCTCGCCCATGTACATAATGGAGCGCAGGATATTTTTCCATTCTTCATAACCCGTCCAGTTGAAAACATCGCCCGAATTGCCGCCTGTGCCGTAGCCAGCGTAGGCATTTTCCTGTGCAAATCCGTCTAACGGGCGTGGTTTGATAGCCGTTTGCAAGAGTAGTTTAATGCGCGGGTCGGTCAAAGTGGTCGGAAAAAGCATGTTATTACCCCAAATAGCGGGGTTAATGCCAAATTTTGCTTTGAATTTATCTTGCATATACTTGATACCTACTTCCGAGCGCGAAGCACGATAGGCAGGGTCATACATTTGATTGTTGACCAAATCCCAAATTCTGTTGGCGGGTACAGTTTCACCGTTTTGGGTAAATTGGCTAAGATTGCCTACCACAATATCAATCCAAACGCCACCCTTATTTTTGTTGTATTCAGCCTCCAAAGCTGTGTAGATATTGTCCCACCGCAAAGTCGTGGCTTCATCATTGCGATAAGAAATTTCTTCGCGCATATCGGGCGTGGGATTTGTGCCATAAACGGGTGACAAAATGGGCGTTCCTGCCGCATAAGCTGCCTTTTGGGTATTATCAAAGCCCCTCAATACCTCGACTTCTGTGTTATTGACCGCCACTATTTTCATCACTTCATTGCCGATTCGCAGCCAAGTGGTGTATTTAAAAATACCACTTTGGAAATACCCCCCCGAACTATCTCTTGCCGAAGTCGAAGCCACGATTTTGCCGAACAAATCAGCAATTTTAAACCGTGTTTGAGTTGCGGAAATAGCCGAATCCACAGTACCCATGCGGTAATGCAACACTTGGTCTTTCTGCCTTTCAACTTTGATGCGCGATGCACCTGTTAGTTGCCACGCCCCTTGATATTTTATGAATTTAAAATTAGGATTGTGCTGTCTGATGTTGTTGGCTGTCGTCAAATTAACATCAAACCCACCGTAATAAGCATCAAAATTCTGCCCCAAAAGCCGAATTGCGGCTGAATCGTAAGTGGGTGCAGAGCCAAAAATACCCGCATAGATAGGGTAAGGTGTCGCATTGTCTTTGTATTTGGCGATGGGCATATCGCTTGTGGGCTGCGCCATAAGCGTCGTTGCCATGCGCCACAAAATCAAGGCTGAAAGGTTGTTCTTTATCATTTTACCAATTTTTCATAAAGGTAAAACTAACAAAAACGACTTTTAAGAGCCAAGTCTAAATCCAAACATTTGAACAAGAAATAGGGCGAATAGAGCAAAATGCACCCTGTCAAATCCAGCCACTTTGTGTAGGCAACACACTGCATTTCAGAACAAAAGAGCGAGAAAATAGCATTCAAAAATACAGCGTTTACTCAAAAATACTGAGGTGGGTAAAATGGGCTACAAAGGCTCAAACAAAACGTCCATTTTTAATTGACTTTGAACATGATTCAAATAATGTTCATTCATAGCTGCACCAAAAGTGGTTAAAAGGGTTACAAAAATTGTCTTTTTAGTACCTGTTTTCTCCTCAAAAACCCAGCGTTTTGGGGTCAAATTGTCTGCCTCATCTTTGGTGAGCGTAAAGACTTTATTTGAAAATTTTATTTCACATAAATTGATACAATTGTCTTGTCTATCCACCAATAAATCAATTTGAGCACCTGTTTCTCCTTTTTTTGCCACATACCGCCAAATAGATTCGTGCGTATAAACTGCACTGATGCCCAATCCTTTTTTGATTTGCGGAATGTGTTTGAGCCAAATATTTTCAAAAGCCAAGCCACTCCAACTTACCCAAGAAGGACTTGCAGATTTCAATAACCAAGTACCCGTACCGAATGATTGATTGTTTTCGATAAATTTTAAGTAAAAAAGAGAGTATTCATCGGTTAATTTGAAAATAAGGTCTTTTGTAGTTCTGTCAAAGGGGATATATTCTGTTATAAAACCCGATTCCAACAGTTCTTCCAACAGTTTTGTCACGCCGCCACCTGAACTCAAATCACAGGCTTCTAATATCTCCGTGCGTGTCAAGCCCATAGGTTTCTCGGCAAGGGCTTTAACGATACAGATGTGTTTATCCGCATTGTCGAATAAGGCACGGTATAGGTTTTGAAATTCATCTATCAAACCACCATCTTTTGTAAAACACAGTCGGTCAATGACTTGTGCGGCACTTTCGCCCGATTGAATAGTTTTCAAATATTGAGGAATACCACCCGTTGCCATGTGCAACTGCACAATTTGGTAGCGGTCAAGGTTGACATATTTACTCCTAAGAAATTGCTCCGTTTCATACAAATTAAAAGGCATCAATCGAATACGGCGTGTCAAACGATTGTGCAGTCCGCCTTTATCTCGCACAATATTTTGAATCATCCAAGAAGCTGCCGAGCCACATATCACGACCACTAAATTTTGTTGTCTGGTTGCCCAACTGTTCCAAAAATGGTCAAAAGCGCGTATAAAACCTGACCTTGGCGTATCGAGCCAAGGAAATTCGTCAATAAAAACAACTTTTGGAGATTCTTCTATAAGCGGTTTTAAGTGGTTAATTAAAACTCTAAAAGCCTTCAACCAATTGGGCGGCTTTGGTAATTCGTTAGGCAAATTAAAGGCATCTGTTATTGTTTCGCTAAAATTTTGTAGTTGTTCTTCAAGTGGTGCGCCGTTAATACCTGTTAATTGAAAAACGATTTCTTTTTTATAAACAGTCTGAATTAAATGCGTTTTACCGACACGTCTGCGTCCGTACATAGCAATTAATTCAGTTTCACGCGAATTTAAAGCTTGTTGCAAAATCCTTATCTCGGGTTCTCTACCAATTAAATTTTCCATTGATTGTTGAATTTTAATCGTCTTGGCACATTCAAAAACTTATATCTCGCCAAAACTATGGCAAATATAGTAGTTTTGGCGAGATATAGGGTTTTTTGAACGTTTTTTGAACAACTTGCTCAAAAAAGCAAAAAATACTGAGGGGGTGCTTTTTATATGTTAACAAAACGCCAATTGATTTTTTTTACTGAAAACATAAATCTACTTTTGTCGGATAATTTCTAACATACATTTTGAACGCAAAAATGGGTTTGCCTTTTTGGTTTGTTTTTAGCGCTTTTAAATAATATAGGGCAAGTAAAATACAGTATATAAAAATGGATAACTCAACATCGAAAACCTTTTTAGAAATTGCGAATCATTCAAAAAATGAAG
>JAYVKQ010000406.1:0-3216 GCA_043768285.1 Saprospiraceae bacterium
ATACAATATTCGGAAATAAAAAAATCCGTGCCACCCTTGAAGGATGGCACGGATAGTATCACGAGATTTATACTTTCTTTTTCAGAAAATAATCCACCCCTTCCATATCTTTAAATTCGGGATATTCAAAATGCTGACGGGCGTAGGGTGACATCAAAACTGCAATATGATAATACTCCTCAATTAATTTTCGTTTACCCAACGTTTCATCAAAAATTAAAAAGTCCACAGACACTTCATCGAAGGTCGTGATATTGTTTTCAAGGGCAAATTGACGCACTGCCCAAAGCCAAAACACGGTCAAGGTTTCGTGATAGCCTTTGTTGTCGTTGCCTTTGCCCATTATTTCGTTGTATCGCCATATCCGTTCGCGCATAGCGGGTAGAGCTTCTTCTTTATAATTTAAAACGATATATAAGCCCACCAATAAGTGCATACCATGCGACCATTTTTCGATTGGCAAGGTAGCGTCTTCTAATTGTTGGACGTATTTTAAGGCTTCTTTTGTTGAAATGAGATACATAACTCAGTATTTACGTTGCCTTATTTTATTGTCATCTATGACAGTAAATAACCCAACAAAATTAAAATGGGTAACTCTTAATAGTTTTATCAATAAAATGGCTGGGTCTTCTGGTAAGAAATCTTTTATTCTGAAATAAATTACGCCTGCTTTGGGGCGATATCCTTGCCTATAAATTAAAGTCCCATAGTCTCTGTCAAAAGTTAAAATCGTTCTGTTTTATTTGATTGCAAACTCCATAACATATTCATCGGATACACTCGGAAAGTCAAAACTAACGGAGACAATATCCAATCCTTCATCTTGAAGTCTCCTCAAACTTGCAAGTGGAAAATTTTCATTTGCTAAAAATTTCATATTTTAAATAGGGTTATGCAGCTTCATAGAGTAAGCCGTCTTGAAGGCATTCGCGCACATAGGCAAATACGGCTCTAATATCCTGCATTGTTAGACGTGGATAGTTTTCTAATAATTGTTGTTCAGTCCAACCATTTTCTAATCTTTCAAGAATAAATTCAACGGAAAGACGCGTCCCTTTAATTGTTGGTTTACCTAACAGCACATTTTTATCAGATATAATATGATTTTTCCAATTCATGATTTTTCTTTCAAAATTAATAAAAATTAATCAATCCACAAATTATATATTCAACGCCTTCATATAAGTAGCCAAATCCTTATCGCCACGACCCGAAAGATTAACCACCACCACATCGCTTTTCTTAAAATCTATTTTGCCCAATGCTGAAAAAGCGTGCGCCGACTCTAAGGCAGGAATGATGCCTTCAGTACGCGCCAACATGGTCGCCGCTTCGAGCGATTCGGCATCAGTAATACTTATCGCCATCGCCCTACCTGTCGAAATCAAATGGGCATGAAGGGGCCCAATGCCTGGATAATCGAGACCTGCCGAAATGGAATGGGGTTCTACGATTTGACCATCCGCCGTTTGCATCAACAATGTACGCGACCCGTGAATAACGCCGCGTGTACCCAAAACAGACGTTGCCGCCGATTTGCCTGAGTGAATACCTTCACCTGCCGCTTCAACTGCAACCAATTTTACGGATGCGGTATCCAAATAATGATAAAATGCACCCGCCGCGTTTGAGCCACCACCCACGCAGGCTATCATATAATCAGGGTTAGGATTGCCCGTTTTTTCGGTCAATTGCTTCATCGTTTCGGCTGATATAACGGATTGGAAACGCGCCACCATGTCAGGATACGGATGTGGACCTACCACCGAGCCAATAATATAATGTGTATCTTCTGGGCGGTTAATCCATTCTCGTATGGCTTCATTGGTGGCATCTTTCAGCGTTTGGCTGCCCGACGTGGCGGGAACAACCGTTGCACCGAGCATTTTCATACGTGCCACATTGGGTGCTTGGCGTTCAATATCCACTGAACCCATAAAAATAACGCACTCAATACCCATTAAGGCGCAAACTGTTGCCGTTGCAACGCCATGTTGCCCCGCACCTGTTTCAGCGATGATGCGTTTTTTACCCAATCGTTGCGCCACAAGGATTTGCCCGATGGTATTATTCACCTTGTGCGCACCTGTGTGGCATAAGTCTTCGCGCTTCAAATATATGGTACAACCATACATTTTAGACAGCCTTTCAGCGTGATACAGTGGCGTAGGTCTGCCGACATAATCCTTCAAAAGGGACTTAAATTGGCGTTGAAAACCCACTTCATTGATGATTTTCAAATAATTTTTCCGCAATGTTTCAACATTGTGGTATAGCATTTCTGGAATAAATGCGCCGCCAAATTCGCCGTAATAACCGAGGCTATCGGGGCTGTATCCGCTTTTTGCGGCTTGGTGTACTGGGATTTCTAAAGTATCTATCATTTTATTGAGTATGAAGTATGAAGTATGAAGTATAGAATTAGAACCAATGGTGACATTTCGCAGGGCGATTAAAATCGCCCGCTATTGATTTTCTACTCCTGATATGCGAAATGCCCATCAATAGGGGGCGATTTTAATCGCCCTGCGAAATGTCACAATAAATGCTTAATCCTATACTATATATAACATTACACAGATTATTTAATGCGTCCACAACCCGTAAACTGTCTCGTATTTAACGTAACTTTTGATGAAAAGGTGTGTTTTGCATCGCTCATGCCATCGCCACACGCACCTTTTGTTACAGTAATATTTAAAGTATTATTATCTTTTTTTACGGTAAAAATCTGATTATCGCCTTTAATAATAGGTTTTATATAATCAAAAATGATGTTTTCTCCTGCCATTTCTTTAAAGTGTATGGTCTCCTTTTTTTCGGAAATATCTACGCTCCAATTGGGTTCGTTGCCGAAGCATACCATATCGGGTATTGAAACCATTACTTGTTTTTGATTGCAGGAAATACATATCATTATTAGCGCAAATAGTAGTGTGTAATTTTTCATTTTAAAAATATATTATATTGATAATCAATTGTTTATTAAAATTACGAGATTATGAGATTACGAGACATTAGTAAAAGAAATTTAATAAACTACACCATTTTGAAAAAGGTTAAAATGAAATGGCTAAAGTAATAACCAAATTGTGCTACCCGTGCCACCGCTTTGAAGCCTGTGGGTTACACACATCTTTTTCAGTTTAAAAAATCCCGAAGGGTAGGCTGTCCAAAGTGTTCAAAAAATGAATGAATTTTTTGAACACTTTG
>JAYVKQ010000407.1:0-6929 GCA_043768285.1 Saprospiraceae bacterium
TGCATATTCTACAATACCACCTTGCAAATTAAAGATATTTGTAAAACCTAAATCATGTAAAATAGCAACCGCTTTGGCACTCCGCGCACCGCTTTTGCAATGTACAACAACTTGTTTATTTTTAGAAATTTTTCCCGTATTTTCATGTAAAATACTGAGGGGTATCAATGTACCGCCTAAGTTTGCAATATCATATTCATAAGGTTCACGCACATCAACTAATTGAAAATCAACGTTTTCTGACATCATTTTTTGTAAATCATATACCGTTATATTGTCTGTTGCGTGTTGTTCTACGTTATGCTTTTTAATACCACAAAACATATCATAATCTATCAATTGGGTAATAGGTTGATAGTTCGGGTTTTTAGAAACTTTCAAAATACGGTTCGTAAAACTGGCGGCATCGAAGATGAATAATCGCCCTGCCAAAGGTTCGCCCACGTCTGCCAAAACCTTTATCACTTCACTCGCTTGCAACGAACCGACTATCCCTGGCAGTACGCCCAACACGCCACCTTCGGCACAATTTGGCACCAAATCGGGTGGGGGAGGCGAGGGGAAAATGTCTCGATAATTCACCCCACGTTCTCCTTTATTTTTTGAAAAATTAAAGACCGATACTTGCCCCTCGAAACGAAAAATAGACGCATAGACATTCACTTTCCCCGCCAAAACACAGGCATCATTGACGAGGTAGCGGGTTGGAAAATTGTCCGTACCATCTGCCACGACATCGTATTTTTTAACGATTTTTAAAGCATTTTCGGTAGTAAACGCTGTTGTATAAGTTTCAATTTTTATATACGGATTGAGGGCTAAAAGTCGTTTTTTCGCCGCTTTTGCCTTGTATTTACCTATATCTTGGGTCGTATAAAGCACCTGCCGTTGTAGGTTCGATGCGTCCACCACATCGGGGTCAATAATGCCGATACGCCCTACGCCCGCCGCCGCCAAATACAGCAACATCGGGCTACCCAAGCCCCCCGCACCCACGACCAAAACGCTTCCTTTTTTCAAACGTTTTTGCCCCTCGATACCGAAGTCGGGGAGGACGAAATGACGGGCGTAGCGGGTGAGTTCTTCTGTTGAAAAATCCATATCTTATCATTCCATTTTTACAAAATTAGCTATAAAAGTATCGTATTCATCGCGCATTGGCAAGTCATAATCCACTACAATTTCCCGTCTTGTTACGATAGTCTTTTCATTTTTGATAGGATTGAAACCTTCTTTTTCAACGTCCGACCAATAGAGACCCATGCCCCGCTTCTGCCAAGTCGGTAACTCATTGAAATTCAAGCCATTCTGAAAAAGAAGCTCGTTTTTATCGGCAACACTCACGCCACTGATTTGCTTAGTTGCATCTGTTTCATTTTTGCCTTGCTTCCGCAAAAGCCAATAACAGTGGGCATTTAGAGCATTTCGGTGGGCATCTTCATTTCGCCAACGGAAATAATCCACGACCAGCTTGGCGTTGGGCAATTCGCACAAACGGCAATCAAAGGCAGCAATTCTGCCCAGCATGACCGAAAATTTAGCACTCGCTTCACCCGCCAAAACAGAGTTTATTTTACGGTGTTTGCGCCCAAATCCATTATCGTTTAGGTCAAAAAGCAAAGAGATTTCATCGCTTTGAGTATAGCCATACAGAATTTTGAAGCCACAAGCCATTAAATGCTTGGTGGTTTCGACCATCAAATCTCGAAAGCGCACATCAAAAGGAGCTTCAAATTTTTCAATTTCTTTCGTCAATCTGGTAAAACTTCTGCCATCAATGCGAGCGACAATATAGTTTTCGGGCAAAACGAATTGGTCATGTGCTGTTTCAAAAACCCGCATTTTTTCATCTAATTCATCAAATTTCATTGTTTTCTATATTAAAAACGCCATTTTCATTTAATTGAACAATATACAATTCATCATACCCCTCAGTATTTTCAGGCATTTCGAGCTTTTTTGCAGTACTTTTCACGCCAATATCGGGTATCCGTTTTTTTCCTTCTCGTTGGGCATTGCGCTCTAATGATGCTTGCAATTCAGATAGGAAAAAATAACCAACAACTTTATACTTGTATTGGTGCGCCAAATCTATATATTTTTTCCTGTCCTCTTTTGTCGGATTGGTATTATCCACCACAAAAGGCGTTTGGGTATCAAAGCACGTTTGCAAAAAGCGTTGCTCTTTGTGGCGCTTATTGAGCTTATCTAAACTGATATGAACGTGGGTATCAAAGAAGTTTTTCAAGTAAAAAGTCGTTTTACCTGATGCTTGGATACCTGTGAAGATGATGGCTTGCATGATGAAATTTATATTTTATACATTTAAGTTCGGAGATTGGGGAAAAATCCTGAAATGCCGTGGCTACGCCACTTTGCGATATTTTTCATGATACAACTCTACCGAAATATCGTACCTAACGGCACTTTTAACATTGGCTTTACCCTAAAAGTGGCGTAGCCACGACATTTCGGTAGGGAAAAATTAAATTTATTCATTGAGTAGCGTAGCTACGGCATTTCAAAATTTACTCCTTTTTTTGCCCGATATACAAACCCACAATCACCAACGCCGTCCCAATAAAAGTATATATCGAAATAGGTTCATGCAACAAAAGCCACGCATAGAAAAAGCCAAAAATTGGGCATAAAAACAACCACATCGAAGCCTTGACGGGGTTAATTTTCAAGAGATATAGCCACAACTGCACTGCCCCGTAGGAGACCCCAACGATGAGCCATATCACAACACCCCAAAAGTAATTATCCCAATGATTTTGTGATGGCACGTAAGTTAGAAGCGTGAATGGCAGTAAAAAAATGCCCCCGAATAGCACTTGCCAACCATTAATGGCTAATATCGGCAGCGTCCATGTTTTGCTTGAATAATAGACCGTACCGACTGAATAGGACAGCATAGCGAGTAATAAAACGACTATCCCAAAAGGTGTTGCATAACTATTGAGCAAAAAGGGATACGTCGCAATCGTTACGCCAATCATACCTAATATCAAGCCTATCCAAACATTTTTTGAAATCTCTTTTTTCAGCCAAATAGCTGATAATATACTGATTATCAAAGGATTAATGGCGATTAGTAACGTGCCAATACCCGCCGCTACATATATAATCGCTATCGCAAAAAGACCTAAATATAAGCTGACATTCAGAAAACCATACAAAGCCAATGGCAGCCATTCTGATTTTACAGGCAACCGATACCCCCTCAGTATATGCGCCCCTGCGAGCATCAAAAACCCCGCTATAATAAACCGCACATCAGCAATCACCAACGATTGAGCCGATTGTAAACCCATCTTCGTAACGGTGGAAGCGGAAGCCCATAACATGGCAAAGGCAAGACCAAGTAGTGTATAGCGCATAAAAAATATTTGTGCAAAGCAACGGAAATTTATGGGCTTTGCTGTATAAATTGGATGTTTTATTAGAAAATACTGAGGGGTAGTATTGAAAAAATGTCTATTTTTGCCCTATGACAATAACTATCGAATTACCTAAAAATAAGCGAGAAGCGGCATTTATATTGAAACTTTTTCAAAAATTAAACCTTGTTGTAAAAAAACAAGAAGTGAACAGTCAAGAACTGCCCAATGAATTGGTTCAATTATTAGAAGAACGGCTTATTGATTTGAAACAAAATCCCGATAATGTTATACCTTTCGAGGAAGTTCAAAAAAATAAAAATTTATGAAAATCGGCATCATCGGCGGCGGCATCAATGGACTTTTTGCTGCCTATTATCTTCAAAAACAAGGGTGTGACGTGACTATTTTCGAGCAAGGTGATATGTCGGATAGTTGTTCGCATGGCAACGCGGGTATGATAGTGCCGAGCCATATCATTCCGTTAGCAGCACCGGGCATGATAGCGAAGGGGCTGCGGTGGATGCTGAGTTCGACCAGTCCGTTCTATATTCGTCCGCGTATAAGTGGGAGTTTGATGAAATGGGGATGGCTTTTTTATAAAAATTCTACTAAGCAACATGTAGAAAAGTCAATTCCTGTATTGCGCGATATTAGCCTATTGAGCAAGCACTTATATCAAGATTTTCAAAAAGAAAAACATTTTGATTTCGGCTGGCACGAGCGCGGTTTGATGATGCTCTATCAAACTCCTGACATGGCGCATGAAGAAGCCGAAGGCGCGGCAATTGCCAATAAAGTGGGTATCGAAGCACAGATTTTAGATATTAAAGAAGTGCAAAGCCTTGAACCGAATACGAAAGTGAACGCTTTGGGTGGTGTTTTCTACAAGGGAGACGCGCATTTATCGCCTAATTTACTGATAAATGGTCTTAAAAATCACTTAAATACTGCGGGGGTACGTTTTTTATATAAAACTGAGGTAAAGAATTTTGAAATACATAATAATAAGGTGTCGGCTATTATCACTGATAAAGAACGATTAGCATTTGACGAAATAGTGATTGCAGTAGGCGCATGGTCAGGCATATTGAGCGAAAAATTAGGTATATCGCTGCCTTTGCAAGGGGGAAAAGGGTATAGTATGCTGTTTGAAGGTATGGGCGATAAAGTGAATATACCCACTATTATGCTCGAAGCGCGGGCTACAGCAACGCCTATGGGTAACGCCTTACGCTGTGCAGGAACAATGGAAATTGCGGGAATTGACCTATCCGTCAATATGAACCGCGTCAAAGGTATTGTGCAAGGTGTAAATAGTTTTTATCCAGAATTAAGCGTAGCATTGCCGCAGCCAGAGCAAGTATGGCGGGGTTTGCGTCCATGTTCGCCCGATGGCTTGCCGTATATTGGTAGGGTAGGGCATCTGAAAAATGTGACTATGGCAACGGGACATGGTATGATGGGCTTGAGTTTAGGACCCGCTACGGGTAAATTGGTATCGGAGGTCGTGATGCAGCACCCCCTCAGTATGGGCATTGATTTTTTAGACCCTATACGGTTTGATTAAATGATTTTAGACAATATTAACCACAGATGACACTGATTAAACTGATTATTACATGATAAAAAACAATATAAATCGCTTAATCAGTGTCACCTGTGGTTAATTTATGTCAAAACGGAAATTGCCGCTTTAACAAACAACCGCTTGACTATCATGTTGATAATCAAGCGGTTGTGGTATATGCACCCCCTCAGTCATGCTTGTAGTGAGCGCGATTCGCGCCACCAAGCTCTGCATGACTTGATTATGAATATTTTTGGGGTTTTTGTTTGTATGGTAGCACGTTGGCTTTTAACATATCTAACAACTGCCACTTTTTTCTAAAATAGAAGAGTCGAGTAGGCAAGGGCATTTCAGCCCAAGCCGCTCACAGAACCGTACTTGACAGTCTCCCATCATACGGCTCTTGTTATCTAATCATGTTACTATTCCAAATGTCCAATGGACAAACAAATTCGGTTGTTCAGTTTGAAATTGTCGCAACTTTGCGTAGGACTTTTTCTTACTATTTGTTCGATATTTGTTTCTTATCCACCTTATTAATAGCTCATTCACGTAGCTTAGTTCTCTACCTATCCCCCATTTTTCTATCTTGCTATAATAGTTTATCCAGCCTCGTATTTTACTGTTTACGGTCTGTGCATAACGTTCTATTGTCCAGTCCGTCCGCCTAATTCCTATTATCGCTTTTAATGATGTTCTGATTGTTTGTTTTGATGCCCTACTTACAACCGCTCGAAATGCTAAAAACTGTCCGCCAACTTTGCTTTTCAACATCTTGGGTTGAAAACTGAAACCCAAAAATGTAAAACTGCGGTGTTCTCCTCTCCCTTTCCGTAAATAGTTCTTACAATACACTATTTTCGTCTTCTCGGGATGTAACTCTAAGTCGTAGCTCAGTAATCGCTCTTTCAAGGCTGTCTGCAAATCTTGTGCTTCCTTTTCTGTTTCACAATGTATCACTATATCGTCCGCATAGCGTTCAAACTCATTCTTTGGATAATGCTTTTGCATCCATGTGTCAAAGGCATTGTGTAGATACAGATTTGCCAATAGTGGACTAATAACACCTCCTTGTGGCGTGCCTTTTGTCCGTCCTACTATACTACCGTCTTTCTGTTCTACTCCTGCTTTTAACCACCTTTCTACATACAACATAACCCATTTCTCCTGTGTTTCTTGCGCTAACATCTCCAATAGCAATTCATGGTTAATAGCATCAAAGAAGCCTTTTATGTCTATGTCCAATACCCATGCCTTCCCTCGACAGTTCGTCTGACAACGTTCTACCGCTTGGTGTGCACTCTTTTTCGGACGATAACCATACGAACTCTCAACAAATTTTACATCTAAAATAGGTTCTAAATAACCCTTTACTACCCCTTGTGCTATGCGGTCTCCTACCGTAGGTATCCCTAATGGTCGTTCTCCGACACCTTTCTTTGGAATAAGCACCGTCTTCACGGCAGGTGGAAAATAGCTACCACTACTCAGTCTATTCCATAGCTTGTACAGATTGCCTGACATATGCTTGTCGAAACTTTCTATTGTCTCGCCATCTATGCCCGCGCCGCCGCCTTTGGACTTCATGTGTCCGTAGCTCTCCCATACCATCCGTTTACTAATCGGTAATGATTTTGTCATTTCTTCATTCGTCATCCCATACCCAAGCATGGTTGTGGTTAAGTAATTTGACCAGATAACCTAAGCCCTTCGCTCCTGCTTACTTTCATAAACTATCCTCACTACTATGGCTTAGTCCGACGCTCTGTACGGCTTCTCCTGCCTGCGGCATGGATTGAGCAGCAATCTGAACAATACGAGTTTTCTCGAACTGTCACTATCTCTCTCTAAAAAAAAAATAGTTTCTCGCTGAGCTTCTTGCACATCCTTCCAGTAGCCTCTCCTGTTCCATAAATAAGCCTATGCTTAGGTCTTGCTGCCTTAATACCGTTTCGTAGCCAATATACAGACGCCCG
>JAYVKQ010000408.1:0-3416 GCA_043768285.1 Saprospiraceae bacterium
ATTGAAAATCAATACATTAATTTTTAAAAAAAATCTTTTGAACATCAATGATAACTAATCGATTATCAATGTACAAACTCATAAAAAAACGCGGTATCATTTCCACCGAAGTCAATTCGTTGAGTAAAACTGTTTTTATACGCATAAATGACATAGATTGTACTGTTCGTTTTGATAGTATAAACTTACATGAGCCTTACATGAAAAAAGGTGATGATATTGAATATATAGGTTATTGGAGTAAAGACGAATATTCAGACACTCTGTTTTATGTATGTGCGTGGATAAATCATACAAGTATGAAAAAGAGTGATCCCTTTTTGGCGAAGTTGTTTTTCTTCATTTCAATGACTCTTTTATGTCTAACTGTATGGCTATTAATCTTCAAATCAGCACATATAGTTTTGATTATATTGGCTTGTTTCCTCTTGTTTTTCCTATATTTCATTGTTTTATATTTGAAAGCTGAAAAATTACTGTCAAATTCGTAGGTTTTCCCGCCTTCTATTATCAAAATTCCTAATTACTTGTATTTTTGCAAAATTTGCAAAGAATAAGTTACCCCCCTCAGTATTTTGCTCAAAAAACGAACTATTGAAAAACGAACTTACTATATCATACGCTACCGATAAAAATGAATAAAACTATCGAATTGACCCGCATCGCAGAGATTGAAAAGAAACTGCCGCATCTTGACAATCATACCAATCGCCTCAATGCTTTGAGCGAATTGGCGGAGTTTTATACCTTCACAAATGTGCGGGAGGCGCAAAAAATACTCGCCGAGCAATATGATTTGCTTGAAAAAAAGCACCTACCTGAATATCTATTGCACCATTTTCAAAATACAGCTATTGTCGAAAATCAATTATACAATTATAATTTATCGAAAATAGATTTTAAAAAAGCCATTGATATTGCCGAAGAAGATGGCGACCCAACCCAACAGGCTGAGGTATATATTGACTATATCGGCACGCTGTTCAACCTTCGAGAACGCGAAACGGCGATGGATTTTATTGACAAAACCCATCGTTTATTGACTGCTTATCCAAATAATATTCTGCTGGCGCGGTTACTGTGTCGTGAAGCCTATATTTATTGGTCATATGCAGAGGTAGAACGCGCAACGGATTTGTTTTTTCAATCCGAAAAAATGTTTGCATCCGTTGAAGTGCCTCGATTGAAAGTTAAAGATATATACTTTCTCTCGCTCATATATTCAGGCTTAGGGTCTATGTTCGAAAAGACGAGTGATACTAACCGCAGTGTACTATATTATGAAAAAACGGTAGATATATGTGAAAAATACGGTATTAAAAGCCGCCTATCGTGGCACTATATGAACGTTGGCAAAGCCTACATGGAGTTGGAAGATTACGATAATGCCGAGTTATTTTTTAGTAAATGCACTCAAATAACGGACGATATTAGTCAATCTGCCCGCGCTTATGCGATTGCGAATATGGGCTATTGCTTATCTTTAAAAGGGTTATATGAGGAGGCTTTGAAAATGTATAACCACGCCGAGCAAATCTATAACATGAAAGAAGGCGATTTTGAAAATCTCTCAATCGTATCGCGTTGGAAAGGTTTATTATTTGATGCACACGGCAAAAACAAAAAGGCAGAAACGTATTTAAAAAAAGCATTGACCCTTGCCACATCCTCCAATATACCGCGTTTACAAGCGGAAGCAGCCTTAGAAATTGCCGCTTTTTACGCCGATATGGGCGATTATGCGAATGCGTATAAGTACGAAAAACTCAATACCCAATTCACACGCAAGCACTTTGAGGATTTGAATAGAATAAAAATTGACGACTTAGAGTTGAAATACGAGGCTGAACGTCGCCGTCAAGAGGCGGAAATGTTGCGCCTTCAAGCCACAAGCTTGCAATTGAAAGCACTTCGGGCGCAAATGAACCCGCATTTTATGTTTAATGCCTTAAATTCGCTTCAAAATTATATTACAGATGAATTTGCCGCAAAATATTTGGCGAAGTTTGCGCAATTGATGCGCATGAGTTTAGATTATTCCGAATTGGAAATTATCGCCTTAGAAAAGGAAATAGACTTTTTGGATAACTATTTGGTTATCAATCAAAAACTGCGCTTTGATGACCGTTTGCAATACCAAATCGAAGTAGATGAAGAGTTAGAAGATGATATAATGGGCGTGCCGACAATGATTGTACAACCCTATATTGAAAACGCCATCGAGCACGGTATAAAACCCAAACGGGGTGGTTTAATCAAAATTAATTTTACATTATTTGATGAAGATAGTATCTTGTGCGTTGTTGAGGATAATGGCATTGGGCGCGAAAAAGCCCGCGAACTGCAAGAACGCAATGGATATAGTCAGCAACACAAATCGCGCGGTACGAGCATCACCGAAAAGCGTTTGGAACTCTTGCACAGCGACAGAAAAGACCATTTTTCCGTAAAAATTATAGATTTAAAAGACCCCCTCAGTATGGAAGCACTTGGAACACGCGTAGAGATACTTATTCCGATTGTCGAAATTCCTTATAAAAATCATGATGCCTAAATTTTTTGCAATTAACAACTGAATCACCTTCACATTACGACAATTTAGAGAAAATGAGCAGCGCAGACTTGCTCAAAGCGATGAATGCCGAAGACAAAACCGTTCCGCTTGCCGTAGAAGCTGCCATGCCCCAATTAATAGCTTTTGTTGAAGCTGCCTATGCCCGTATGCGCGAAGGAGGACGTTTGTTCTACATTGGCGCGGGTACGAGTGGGCGTTTGGGCATATTGGATGCCAGCGAAATACCACCTACCTACGGCGCACCAACCGACTGGGTCATTGGCTTGATTGCGGGGGGCGACCATGCTATTCGCCATGCCGTCGAATTTGCCGAAGACGATGCGGAACAAGCATGGCGCGATATGAAAGTTTTTAAACCCGATGCCAACGATATCTTGGTCGGTATAGCCGCATCTGGGCGCACACCTTATGTAATAGGTGGCTTAAAAAAAGCCAATGCCAAAGGTCTTTTAACGGGTTGCATCGTGTGCAACGCGGGGTCTACTGTTGCTGCCGAAGCACAATTTCCGATTGAAATAATGGTAGGTCCCGAGTTTGTGACGGGTAGTACGCGCATGAAGTCAGGAACGGCTACTAAGTTGGCGTTGAATATGATTTCAACATCTTTGATGATAAAAATGGGTCGCGTTAAAGGCAACCGCATGGTAGATATGCAATTGACGAATAAAAAACTCGTTCATCGCGGTGTGCGAATGGTGATGTTTGAACTGGGATTAGAAGAGGCAGAAGCTAAGACATTGCTACATCAATACGGCTCGGTGCGGAAGGTGATTGAGAATTATAGAAAAAGTTAGATTGGTCAGCTTAAAAATTGGGTTTAGTAAACTGATTTTGATGATGT
>JAYVKQ010000409.1:0-7904 GCA_043768285.1 Saprospiraceae bacterium
ATTGGACGGCAATTTCAAAATGCCTGATACCTTGCGCATCGCACTATTCCGCTATGGCATGACCAATCGTTATTACAAAAACTACTATGGTTTTGCCGATGAAACGGGCGTGTTTAGCCAACAACAATATATTGATACCCTCGTGTATGGCTTGAAAGACAATCGGCGGGTGCATAATGTCCACCCTATTCCCTCTTTGATGTTGAGCAATAGCCCAACGATTACGCAATTGCGCGAAACAAGTGTGCGCTTACTCTCCGATTTGCTGATAGTATATTCCACAAATAGCGATATTTACTACAAATACAAGGCTTTTAAAAAAGATGAAGCGAAGGCTTTTGCTACGACTGAGGTCTTGATAATGGACATTCGGACGGGATTAATCCCTTTTTCGACCACCATTACTAAGGATTTTTTAACCAAATCGCTCCCCAATGAGTTGATTGAAGAAACCCGAAAACGCGCCGAAAAAGAAGCCGTGATATTGACTTTGATGGACGCGGGTAAGCGGTTAAATGCTTTTTTATCGAAATGACCTCATTTATTTAAAGAAAACAAAGCTATGAATGTCATGTGTTCTTTGTTTCTTTGTGTCCAATAAATGGTGTCACATACATGAAAAAGATATACCTCATTTGCCTATTTTTAAGTGCTTGGCTTTCGGCTTTAGCACAATCGGATATTGCTCTCCAAAATCTCGACAAAGCCCGCGATTCACTCAATTCGTTGAAGCGCGATACAGCCTATTTGCCGCGTCATCTCTTGACAGGTATCCGCAGGATTGATACTATTTTAAAAAAAATGCATGAGGATAATGACAAAGACCCTCTAATGTTGGCAAATATTACCAGCAAATTCAATTTTATCCGCAAAAAACTCTACGATATTGATGATGATGTACAACAAATTGACGCACAAATCCGCCGTTTAGAGATGGTTTTTAATACCGCATCTGCGAAAGTGAAAAATGGAGATATAGCGTCGGTTTATGATTATCGTCCTTATCATGAAGGTTTGAAAACATATCACAAACAGCTTAGGAAAATAAAAAGGCAAGAGAAATTAACGGCGGTCACTATTGGGCGATATGTGAATAAAGAAACCAAATATCCCTTGATTACGACCCTGATTGACCAATATTTGAGGCAAATAAAAGATGAATTGACTTACGAAATTGACGATTTGCAACAAACCATTTCAACATTAAAAGAAGACACGTCCCGTTTAAACAATGATATTAGTCATCTTTATTCAGACAAAACTCTTTATGAACAAATTAATGCTAATCTACTATTAAGAAATGATGGGCTTAAAAATGATAATACACTCTTAGATGCTGCACGGCTGAAAAGTAATGAATATGTCGCTACGCTAAATACTTATATCACGGCTATAAAAGGCGATTCCGTTAAAACCCAAGCCTTTATTGATGCTAAAAAATTGGAGTTGGAAAAAGTGCGCGCCGATTTAGATATTGTTTTACAAAATTTAGACAAAGAAAAATACAATATATCAAGAGCAAAAGGCACCTTAAAAATGACTGAACTAAGCCTAAAACAAACTATTGACAGTTTGGCAGTTGCGCAAGATAGTCTTATTGCTTATAGTACCAAATTGAGCAAAGCGGCTAAGAAAGATACGCAACAGAATATAATTTTGGGCATTTTGGCTGCACTCGTATTGTTGAGCCAATATCAACGCAGCGAAAATATGCGAAAAGCCAAAATACGGGTGCAAAAAGCCAACGATCAACTCAAAATTTTGATACGCGAACTCCACCACCGCACAAAGAACAATTTTCAACAAATCAGTTCTCTACTTTACCTCCAACGTGAGGACATTGACAACACCCAACTTAAAGAGGTTTTGACTGATGCCTGCAATCGCATTGATACTTTAGGTATGATACATCGACAATTGTATCAAAAAGAGGAACAAACGCTTACCACTATTGACTTGAAGGAATATACCAACGATTTGGTGCAACACCTCATGAAAGGCAATACCCATATGGGAAAAAATATCAGCACCCATATTGAGGTTTCTGAGATTTATTTAGAAATGGATATGGCAGTGCAAGTAGGTCTTTTGCTCAACGAATTGATACAAAATTGCTTCAAACACGCTTTTTCGAAAGTTAAAAACCCCTTACTATCGGTACATATTCACAACAAAAACCCGCAGATTTTAAACCTCACCGTCAAGGATAATGGACAGGGTTTGGGTCAAAATATCTCATTTGAACACCTCGATACTTTTGGCTTAAAACTCGTGAAACTATTGGTAGAAAGCAATGATGGCGATTTGCGCTATACCTATGATGGTGGGGCGGCGTTTAATATTATGATGCCGATACCTATTTCAAATCCGAATTAAGTTTGGTGGTTTAGGAAACTGAATTATATTTTTTTTTGAAAAAAAATATAATTCAGTTTCCTAAACCGCTTGCCCCCCCTCAGTATTTTTACACTTCCTTCTCCTTTTTCGACCTTTAACTGCCTTGCAACTCTACTTTTAAAGCCCTTTTTTCCTATCCTCCGTCTATATTCTTAGAAGGTTAATCGAATAATACACTACTATGTATTGCATAATACCTCAATTCATACATATCTTTGCATTGTATTTAGGAAAATTGCATAAAAAAATAAGGGCAACCTGTAACATAATTGTCCTTACTCATATCAAGTATGTAGAAAAAGTTTTTGCACCATTTTATATAACCATCACCCGACTATTTCTTTTAAATCATTTTAAACAATTTGTCATGAAAAAGCTGCTTTTATTACCCTTGTTAACCTTCATTTTTACACTATCACTTTTAGCTCAATCTGGAAAAATCAAAGGACGTATTCTCGGCGATGATGCCAAACCTTTAGAATTTGTTACCGTCACTTTACACAATCTGAAAGACTCTACTTTAGTAAAAGGGGCATTGTCCGAAGCCGATGGACAATACTTTTTTGAACAATTAAAAAACGGCTCATATTTCGTGAAAGCCAATCAAGTAGGCTTAAAAACGATAAGCTCCGACCCCCTCAGTATTTCAGGCAATGAATTGACTGTCAATGATTTAACCTTAAAAAATGATATTAAAACCTTGAACGCCGTCACCGTTACAGCGCAAAAGCCTTTTATCGAACACCAGTTGGATAAAACGGTTGTGAATGTTGAAAACAGTATCGTAGCGGCAGGCTCAACGGCTTTGGAAGTGTTGGAAAAAGCCCCAAGCGTCATCGTTGATAGCGAAGGCAAAATCACTTTGCGTGGTAAGCAAGGCGTGCGTGTGATGATTGACGGCAAACCTTCACAACTCTCGCAAGACCAATTAGCTAATCTATTGCGCAATACTAATGCAAGTATGATTCAAAAAATTGAAATCATCACCAATCCTTCTTCAAAATACGATGCACAGGGCAACGCGGGTATCATCAATATAGTGATGAAAAAAAACCAATTATATGGTACAAACGGTCAAGTTTCGGCTACTTACGGGCAAGGCGTGTATTACAAATCCATGAATAGTTTGAATTTGAATTATCGCAATGGCAAGTGGAATTTATTCGGCTCATACAACTATAACAGCCGAATGAATTTCAATATCAACGATATAACACGCCGTTTTCGGGCTGATAATGGCAAAGGCGCAGTCGTGGATTCTTTCGTCCAATATGCCTATCATTGGAACCCATATACCTCTAACGGCTGGCGCGGTGGTCTGGATTTTAATGCAACTGAAAAGACGACTATAGGTATCTTATTGTCAGGCAATTTCGGAGGTCGTAATGCCAAAATGTATCCATTATCGCTTGAAAATACGACAAAAATTTTCGCACCCAACGGCGTATTGCGTACCGAAACGCATACCATGACCTATCAACCGCTTGATAAATGGAACGAGGTTTCGAGCAATTTCAACTTAAAACACGTCTTCGATTCTACTGGTAAAGAACTAACTTTTGATGCTGATTATTATACGTATAATACTGATAGTCAGCAAGATATAAAAGTTTCTTCAACGGGAGAAACTAACTCGAATCAGCAAAATAATATCGTCCGCAAGTTTGATATTGCTTCCGCAAAATTCGATTATACGCACCCCCTCAGTAAAACGAGCAATTTTGAATTCGGTGGCAAATCCAGTTTTGTAAATAGCCAAAATGATATTCGTTTTTACAATGTGTATAGTGGCGTAAAAGAGGTGGATAAAAACATCACCAACGACTTTAAATATGCCGAAAATGTGAACGCCGCTTATGCCAATTGGAAACAGGAGTTGAAAGGCGGTATCAGTTATCAAGTGGGTTTGCGCGTAGAAAACACCAATATCGAGGGCAATCAAGTGACTACGGATACCAGTTTTGAACGCCATTATACGGATATATTTCCAACGGCTTTTGTGTCTAAAAAATGGGGCGCGAAGGATAAGCACACGGTCAGTTTATCATACAGCCGCCGTATTGACCGTCCTGAATACGACAACCTCAACCCATTTAGAGAGTTTTTGGATAGATATACTTATCAACAGGGCAATCCGAACTTGACCCCTCAGTATTCTAACAATGTTGAAGTCAATTATACTTTTATGGGGGCTATGTCTTTGGGTCTGAATTATTCAAAAACCAATGACGCTATGGCAATGGTGTTGCGCCAAAACGATGCAACAAAACAAACATTTGTAACAAAAGAAAATATTGCCACGCTTCAAAATTATGGAGCTACTTTAAATATACCTGTGCCTATTCAAAAATGGTGGTTTGTAAACGCTTCGGTCAATGGTTTTATCAATCGTTTTCAAGGTAAATACTTGGGTGCTGATTTGGATTTAAAAATTCCTGCTTTGAACCTAAATATTCAAAATCGTTTCACTTTGCCTAAAAATTGGACAGCCGAAGTAAGTGGCTGGTACACCAGTCGCCCATCAGAAGGTATCTTAATCGGTGGTGAGATGTATGCTTTCAACGCGGGCATTTCTAAACAATTACTCGACAAACGCTTGACGTTGCGCCTCAATGCGCAAGATATGTTCAGAACGCAAAGGTTTCAAGGCACACAGCGTTTTGAAAATATTGACATCAGTGTTATGTCAAGATGGGATAGTCGCCAAGTGCGCATGACCGCCAGCTATCGTTTCGGTAATCAAAAAGTACAACAAGCCCGTAAACGCGATGGTGGTGCGGGTGATGAGAAAAACCGCGTGAGTAGGAATGGATAAATTAGTTGATAGATAATAGTGTATAGTTGATAGTGATATAGTTGATAATATTGATATTCAAAATTTTATCAACTATACACTATTAACTATCAACTAAATATAAAGTGTTTTTTCATACTAAATTTGATGTAAATACTGAGGGGGTCGCTCCTCGGTATTTTTTTTATTAGTACCCCAATATGCCATTAACTGAGATATTAAAATCAGGCATAACAGGTGCCGCGCTACAAATGTCTTCGTCAAAACATATTTTTACATCTCTAATTGACGTGTAAACTTGTACTTTTTTCACTTTAGGAAAAATGACCCAAACTACTTGAACGCCGTTTTCAAAATATTCAATAATTTTTTCTTCGACTTCATTTATTTGGTCATTTTTTGAAATAACTTCAATTGCAAATGGGCATACCGTTGGCATACCATCAATGGAATTTTCCATCTGTTCGGCAGTTAGAAATGCTAAATCTGTGCGTCTCGTTCTATCAACAGTTGGCAAATACATATCTACTTCTGGCGTGATTAAGCCACCTTCTTTTTTTGCCTGAGTTTTATCAAATAATAATTGTAATGCTCGAATGATGAGAAATTGGTTACGGTTCATAGTACGGTTTTTCTTTTCAATAAATCCTTTGTTCCACTCATATTTGAATGAATCTTCCTTATTGGTATAGCGTTCAAGGAATTTTTCAAGCGTTATTTGCCGCTTTGTTGGATTTGATTTCACTATCGAAAGTGTTGCTGCACTCATTTATCTATTAAATTATTTAAACTTGCAATTCGTGAATAGTCAATAATATAGGTTTTTCAAAACTAATTTTTGAGATAAAAATAAGTTCTAAACTTAGGCAAATATAGTCTTTTTTATAAAAAAAGCAAAAAAAATGCTTTTACAATATCTGAATATATAGATAGTTTTATTAATAATTATCACTCGCCCCGCCACCACCAAAATCGCCACCCCCAAATTTAGTATCGCTTTGCTTAGGTGCATCCGTTTGTAAAAATTGATTGACCACGAGCGTTTCTATAATATTGCTTTTTGAGCGATTGGGTTCGTAAGATATACCCTTTTTCGGCGTTTTATAGTATCGAATTAGGAAAAAAGCTATGGCTAAAACTGCCAAACCGCCCAAAGTCAAAGCCCATTCAAAAGGCATGATAGAGTGGTAATACCGATACGTCAATATAGAAGATACTACGCCCAAACTGCCCAATATCCACAATATTCTATCTCGATTTTTGAAGCCAAGATAAAGGTAAATAAGGGGAATAAGCGTTGTTGTAATCGTAAAAAACCAAGATAATGGCAGTGGTTTTGGCAATTCATTTTCAGGCAATAAGTAGTTTTTTTGACCATGAAAACTATCCACCATATAGTAATTCAGAGATAAATAGATACCTACTAAACTGGCTATTTCTAAAAAGCTAAAACAATCTTCCCAATAAAATAAAGCGGCGTTATTAAGGCTATTTTTTGAAAATACATAGGTCGCCAAAGATATAGTGGCAATACTAAACGCCGCAGATAAAGCACTCGCTTGGGCTGCATCTACAAACACGCATATAGTCCACAACAAGCTACCATATGCCGCCAAAGCTAAGGCTGGGTCGCCATATCGCCATGCAAAAAAGACTGATAATAAAGTAAACAATGCGCCAATTGCCACAATATCATTCATTTTTGCGATTGTAACAATACCCGTGCAAAAGCATATTAAAGCCGCATATGATAGCGCATTATCGCTGCCATGCCGATACCATTTATTGCTTTTTATTAATACTTCGCTCAAAACACTTAGACCAATGGCGCAAATTATCATCAAACCACCCAGTATCTGTTCATTGAGCGAGAAGCCAATTAACCAGCCCATCAATGAGATAGCAAAGAGAATACACAGCGATGTGAATACAAAAAGCCCAACCCGCATAATGGGATTGACTATCTTGAAGGGTACAGGAAACGCTACCAAAGCGGCTTGATACTGAGGGGGTGTCAATTGCCCTTCCTCTCGCATGGTAGCTGCCGCATTTTGCAATTGATGATTGCGAACAGCCGTTTTATCGTAAGCCAATAACATCATTTTAATATTTTTTTAGAAACAGTTTTAAAACGTCTTATGAGATAAGTTGGCTTGTATATTTTTATTTGAGAAATCTTTATTTTGAAAGAAATAATGGCTTTATAGCTTTTAAAATTAAGTTTTTCAAATGAGAATAGACAAGTTAAATTGTACATTATAGGTTTTAAAACAGTTTCTTATAGTTAGCTAAAAATACAACGATGGCAAAGCAACTCGCTACACCATACCACAGCCCAAAACTTGTCCCCCAATGCACTTGAAACAGCAATATTGTAAAAGCGATATACGCATATATAATGCTCACCAATAGGAAAAAGTAGGATTTTTCGCGTCGTGCGTAGAGAAATGCCAATAGGCAAAACGCCAAACAGAGCAAACAATAAGGTGTTTCGCTGATATTAAATGCCCCGTATATCGCAGCGATACACGCCAAATTAAATCCAAAGCTCAAATAACTGAATGTAAAATGGGGTTTGATATGTCTAAACTGTAAAGCTAAACCCGTAGCACAAAAGAGAATACCTACTAATATGCCCGTATGTATCAAAGTAGGCTCGTGGTTAAATACATTTTCTTGAAAAATACTTAGGGGGGTCACGGCTATGCCCGCC
>JAYVKQ010000410.1:0-3074 GCA_043768285.1 Saprospiraceae bacterium
GCAGCCCATTGCTGCCGTGGATGTAGATAGACGCAAATATGGCGATTGTAAGGCATTGAGTAACTATATGGTTGCAATGCTCGCTGCAGTGGGTATCAAAGGGCATAATGTGGTTATCAGAGGTGGTAGTGGGTCATATGCCCGAACTCAATATCCAGATTTTGCCAACCCTTTTTTCAACCATATGATTGCTTGTGTACCTATGGTAAAAGACACGATATGGTTGGAATGTACAAGCCAAACAGAAGCATTTGGTTTTTTGAGCGACTTCACGAGCGACCGCCCCGCACTTTTGATTACCCCCGATGGTGGAAAATTGGTTAGAACGCCTAAATACGATGAAAAAGTGAATTTCGTCAAGCGCGAAGGCTCTATTCAGTTGAGTAGCGAAGGCAGTGCGAGCGTCGAAGTCAATATGCTCTACTCTGGTATCAAACAAGGTGGCGCAAGTCATTTAGCCGAATTGGGCGCAGATGAGCGCAAAAAGAAAGCCTACGAATATCTGAAATTGGACAACGCTACAATAAAGGATATGACGTTTACACAAAACAAAACCCGTATTCCAACTGTCGAGCAAAAACTGACTTTATCTATTGAACCATTGGCTTCTAAAAGTGGTAAACGTTTGTTTTTGCCGATGAATATATTCAGCAAATGGACAAGTGTTCCTGCACTTGATAGCAGCCGCACTTTCGATGTACAAGCTGATGACGATGGATTTATGGAAGAAGACAATGTGACGTTCAAACTCCCCGAAGGCTTCAAATTAGAGACTAAGCCAACACCCCTCAGTATTTCGAGCGCATTTGGCAGTTTTGATATGAAAATAACGGAAAAATCGCCGACTGAATACGTTTTTTGCCGCAAATTGGTTTTGAATAGTTCTACTCAACCAAAAGAAAAATTTAATGATTTGGTAGAGTTTTTAAGAACTATATCGAAGGCAGATAAGGGGAAATTGATATTGGTGAAGACGGAGCAATGATTTGTACGATGGTTGATGTGTTCGATGTACGTAATACTAATACAGGTTTTACAAACAAAAAAGCATCGTTGGTTTGAAACCACGATGCTTTTTGTTGTTTGTACCTCGGGAGGGACTCGAACCCTCACAAGCGTTGCTGCTTACAGGATTTTAAGTCCTGCGTGTCTACCATTCCACCACCAAGGCGAGATACATTAGATATGCAAATATACGTAAATATTTAAAACTTCTTAAAAAAAAAGCCATCTAAGGGAGACGGCTCTTTCTTTTTTTAAGAAGCGGAGCAGAAGACGAGACTCGAACTCGCGACCCCGACCTTGGCAAGGTCGTGCTCTACCAACTGAGCTACTTCTGCTTATTATTTCATTCTCGCAACGCTCATTTGCGCTTGCGGGTGCAAATATAGTATAAGTGTATTCACTTCTGCAAATTTTTTATCGCTTTTTTTTAAAATAAATTTTATTTAAAAATAAACAGAAAGAATAAGTGATAAAATGAATTTAAACAAATTGAATACATAAAAAAACGTATCGAATACAACTAAGTGTATCCGATACGTTTTTTAATACTATTTCCCAGTCTTTATTCTAAAACCAATAACTGATTAGGTACTATCAACTCGCCTTCGCTGATACCATTGCTTGTTTTCAAACGCTCAACCGTAGTACCATACATTTTAGATATAGTAAATAAAGTTTCCGTTGATTGTACAACGTGGTACTTGCGGCGTTTGTCTTCCGGTGCCCCGCTTTTGCTTGTCACTGTTACCCCCTCCCGACTATCTCGGGACAAGTCCGTATTTTCCTTAACTTTAATAGGTTGCGGCATATTATATGATGTAGGTATATCGGTTCTCACTTTCTTAGTCGAAACTACCACATTGTTGTACGTTTGAGGTAATTCATCTTCTACGACGCACGCACAATTTTGGGTTTTAATAACTTGACCCGCATATACTATTTCAGATGCGCCCAAATTATTGATTGTTCTAAATTCTTTTTCGCCGTGGTTGAAACGTGTTGCCAAAGTTGCTACCGTTTCGCCCTTTTTCACGACATATAAGCCAGAGCCTTTTTTCACCATCAATGCCTTATCAGTGCTTGCTACAGCTGTTGTTGGAGATTTAGCCGTTACCTTTGGACTTACTTTTTTTACTGCTTTTGGCTTTACTACAGTAGCATAAGACTTCGGTACTTCGGCTTTTTTTACCGTAGTTTTGGGTGATATATTGGTTTTTATAGCCTTTGGTGTTATTTTTTGTGGCGTAACAACGGGCATATCTGTTTCAACAATATTCAATTTATCACAAGGATGGATAATGTCATTTGTTAAACCATTCCATGTTTTCAGTTGAGTAACCGACAAGCCATATTGTCTGGCTAATGCATTAAGGTTTTCGCCTTGCTGAACGATATGTTCGCCTTCTTTAGCTACATTCTTACACGCGATTTCAGTCCGCTTTATCGCTTTGGCTGTCACTACGATTTCGTAGTCGGATTCAAATTCTTTTTTCTTAGTAATCGCTTTCGCTCCATATGCCATAGGCACATCATTGGTACGTGCCTCTGCCATACTCGGCTGTTGTGCTTGCATTGGGGCTATTACTTTCAAGGTCGAACATGGATATATCACATCAGCCGAAATGTCGTTCCAAGAGCGTAAAGCATTGACACTCAAGCCATACAAGCGCGCAATACCATAGAGGCTTTCGCCTTGTTGCACAACGTGTTCGCCATCTTTGGCGGCTACACCGCAATCTAATTTAGGTGTTTCGGCTATGCTTTTAGAAGTTACATTATCAACGGATGCAAAAGATGTTGGTTCTGATGAAACGCTTACCCCCTCAGTATTTTGGTCATTACTTGACCATGTTGGCTGGGTGTTTTGAGTAGTTACAATGGGTTCAGATGAAGCCATCGCCGCAGGGTTAGGCGATAAATAATCGCATACGAAAATATCATTGATACTGACGAGTTCGAACATATCGCTATCAAGCAGTTTCTCGCGCACCAAACCCAATTGAGGATGAATAGTAATATCAGCATCCACATTGCAGATATGGCTCGGTGTCATTTTGAACATATAAGCT
>JAYVKQ010000411.1:0-3455 GCA_043768285.1 Saprospiraceae bacterium
GCCTTCGTGTGCCATTTTCAGATGCTCCAACCAACCCAATAAGGCAGCAATCGGTGTCCCCAACTGATGCGCCGTTTCTTTTGCCATACCGACCCATACCCTATTTTGCTCGCTGCGCCTTGCTGCACTGAATAGCAAATAACCGAAGCCGATGAATATGGCGATTAATGTTAATTGAAAAAGTGGGTAATATTTTAAAAGGGTTAATATTTTTGAATCATCGTAATATATGCGTTGAAAAACGCCACTTATATCATATGCTATGATAGGTTTAACACCTTTACCTATCAATCTATCCAATTCTTTTTTGAAATATGCCTCGTCTTCGGGGGTTCTAATACTATCAGTTCGAGCATAATTTCGAGCATCCGTCACATTAAATCTATCATCCGTGAGAATAACGGGTATTTTAGTGTTATCAATAACACCTACATCGCTCAAAAAAGCTTTTACACTATCAGGTGTTGCGTCATATTCAGCGATAGACATGGTCACTGTCAATTCAACGGCTTTTTTTGAAAGTAGCACGCGCTTTTCTTCTTCAGCTTTCAACATATTAACCAAATAGGCAGTATATATAGAAGAAAAAAGCACAATAAGCATACCCGCCACTGCCAAATATACTTTCCAACGCGATTTGCGTTCATATATATTGGTATTAGTAGCCGAATAATCAAATAAATTATTAAAATAGGTAATTATCTTTTTCAAAAGGAATATTGTTTGTTTAAGAGTGCTAAATTAACGCAATTTTAATATAAAAATTTTAGAACGCATATCTTTCTGTATTTCAAATTCTAAATTTCAGATGTCAAATTGAACGTTGCAAATACTGAGGGGTATTAAACCAAATGAAATCTGAAATATGGAATTTGAAAATTCATGTCTCTAATTTTTTGAAAAAGATTATCTTTGCACACTTTTTTAAAACATAACAGCACGCATTGCAATAAAGGCAATGCGTGTAGGCAAAATATCAATATGAAAAAACAAAAAATAGGTATAACTATTGGTGATTTGAATGGTGTCGGGTTAGAGGTCATATTAAAGACGGTATCGGATGAGCGGGTCTTGAAATTTTGTACCCCCGTCATATATGGCTCTTCAAAAGTCGTTTCTTACCATAAAAATATTGTTCAAGTCGAATTTCCGTTTGCCAATATCCGTACAGCTTCCGAAGCCGAAGAAGGCAAAGTGAATGTGGTTAATTGTTGGCAAGAAAACGTCAATATTACACTCGGAAAACTGAGCGATACGGGCGGTATTTATGCGTATAAAGCCTTAGAATCTGCCGTTGCCGAACTCAAATTAGGCGAAATTGACGCACTTGTCACCGCACCCATTAATAAAAAAGCGATGCAACTGGCGAATTTCCCCTTCCCTGGGCATACCGAATATATCACTGACCAATTGAACGTCAGTAATAGCGTGATGCTCATGGTAAGCGATGATTTACGCATTGGCTTGGTGACAAACCATTTGCCCGTTGCCAAAATTGCGGAAAATATTACCCGCCAAGGCATTTTTGATAAAATAAAAATTTTGAACGAAACGCTTAAAATTGACTTTTTTATTGAAAAACCAACCATTGCTGTTTTAGGGTTGAACCCTCATGCGGGTGACGAAGGAACGTTGGGCGAAGAAGAAGGGACTATCATTCTACCCGCTATTGAGCAAGCTAAGGAGTTGGGTATATTGGCAATGGGTCCATTTGCCGCTGATGGCTTCTTTGGGTCAGGCAATTATAAGAAATTTGACGCGATATTGGCGATGTATCACGACCAAGGGTTAGTCGCTTTCAAAGCTCTTTCGTTTGGCGACGGTGTGAATTACACCGCAGGTTTGCCCGTTGTGCGCACCTCACCTGACCACGGTACGGGTTTTGATATTGCAGGTCAAAATGCTGCCAATCCCGATTCGTTCCGCAAAGCTATGTATTTGGCTTTAGATATTGCTCGCCACCGCGAAGAGTATACCGAAATGACTTCAAACCCGTTAAAATCGCGCAGTTCTAAGTTAAAAACGGGTGAAGATGAGGTGATTGTGGAGGATTAAAATCATTTTTTTAATATTTTTCCCTCAAAATACTGAGGGGTATAATCGTTGGTGTAGCTATATGTTACACCAACGATTTGCTTTATACATCTATACTTTGGGAGGTTTCATTTTGTATAAACAGTAGTTTACGCTTTCAAGCAAGATTTAGGGTAAGTTTTTCGAGGAAATTTGATTGCGTTTTGATGTTTTTGAAAAAAACCAAAACGCAATCAAATCTTCTCAAAAAACTTACCCTAAATCTGAGAACAAAATCAATGAATTGAAAATGCCTATATTTTTGAAAATTTACGCTTCAATCTAACCAAAGGTGCCACATAAAACCACCAATGCCGACCCAATGATTTTTGCATAAAAGAATAAACATACAAATGCCAAAATACTGACCAATTCAAATTATGTGCAAAATAATGTATCAGACGCTCACCCACATATGCTGCTAACCGATGTTGATTGATGAAAGAAGGCAAGGTATAAACGATTGAAAAAATTGTATCAGCCAAAGCATTTTTTTCTAAATCATGTATAGGAAAATGTACTTGCTTCAAGCCACGACCCAAAGCCAAAAGGATATTAAAACGGTCTTTTAAATATCTATCTCTTGCTGATATTGATTTTGAAGCCTCGTGCAGGCGAAAAACATTGATGACAAAATCTGTTTTTTGCACGCCTGTTAAGCCATATTGTAGTAAGTATTTTATCCATAAATCACCATCCATACAGAAATACAGATTAGGATTGATACCTCCTAAAGCGCGAACTATATCCGTTTTGAAAAAAGTAGGGGCTTGGTTATTGTTGCCATAAGCGATGGTTTCCTCTACTGTTTGGCATATAATTGTGCCTTCGGTTAGGTATTCATAACCATCATCTGACTTTTGTAACTCTTTGGCGCACAATATATTAAGTATAGGGTTTCGCATAAAGTGTTGCCCTACATGGAGTAAAGCATTGGGCATATAATAATCATCACTATTCAACCAATTAAATACCTCGCCCGTTGCCATTGCCAAACCTTTATTGATGGCATCGCTTTGTCCCGCGTCTTTTTCGCTGACCCAGTAGGTGATATGTTGCTCATATTTTTTTATAATATCAACGGTATTGTCGGTACTGCCACCGTCAATGATAATATATTCAAGATTAGGAAAATTTTGAGATAGGACTGATTGAATGGTTTGTTCGATGTACGCGCCTTGGTTATAGGAGGGCGTAACGATAGTGATTTTAGGTAGGTTTTTCATGGTTTGCTTTAGAATTAGGATATTTAGGATTTTCTAAGGATATAAAAGATAGCTATTCTGTATATTGATAAAAAGGCGTTTATGCATTAATTTCGATATTGGCAGGGCGATTGAAATCGCCCCCTATTGATGGGTTTTCGTGGTCAAAATCAATAG
>JAYVKQ010000412.1:0-9458 GCA_043768285.1 Saprospiraceae bacterium
TGAAAATTATTTTTTTTGAAAAAAAAATAATTTTCAGTTTACTAAACCTTTGTCGAGAAGCATTGTAAATTATTGAAAATCAATACATTATTTTTAAAACAAAATCTTTTGAACGCTATTAAAGCTTTATTAAAATATATAAAATGCTTATTATCAACATAAAAAAACTCGTTGGCATTCGGAAAAGCCAAAAAATACTGAGGGGGTCTGATATGGCAGACCTGCCTTCACTCGACAATGCCTATTTGCATATTGAAGGCGATACCATAGTCGGATATGGGGTGATGCATGATATTGATTTTACTGAAAATAAGGATGGTGATGTCTATGATGCCACAGGCAGATTTGTCCTACCTGCATGGTGCGATTCGCATACGCATATTGTGTATGCAGGTAGCCGAGAGCATGAGTTTGTCGATAAAATAAAGGGCATTAGTTATGAGGAGATTGCTAAAAAAGGCGGTGGTATTCTCAATTCAGCTAAAAAACTACATGAAACATCCGAAGATGAACTGTTTGAACAAGCCTACAATCGCTTAGAGGATGTTAAAAAATTAGGGACGGGTGCTATTGAAATTAAAAGCGGTTATGGCTTAACAGTAGATAGTGAATTGAAAATGCTACGGGTCATTCAACGGCTTAAAAACGCCTCTAATATGACCATAAAAGCCACTTTTTTAGCGGCACACACCTATCCAACGGCTTTTAAAAACGACCATCAAGGGTATATTCGGCAGATAATTGACGAGATGTTGCCCCGCGTTGCAGACGAAAATTTAGCCGATTATATAGATGTTTTTTGTGAAAAAGGCTTTTTTTCAATAGATGAAACGGCACAGATTATAGAAGCGGGTTTGCGCTATGGTCTGAAACCTAAAATACACGCCAATCAACTACACTTATCGGGCGGTGTGCAAGTTGGGGTAAAATACAATGCTATCTCTGTTGACCATTTAGAATGTATGGGCGATGCAGAAATTGAGTGCTTAAAAAATAGTCAAACCATCGCTACCTTGCTACCAACAGCCGCTTTTTTTCTAAGGATGAACTATCAACCTGCCCGAAAAATGATAGATGCAGGTCTGTCCGTTGCCTTAGCAACTGACTACAATCCAGGGTCTTCACCCAGTGGCAATATGCCTTTTTTAATTGCATTGAGCTGTATCCAAATGCGTATGACACCCGAAGAAGCGATAAATGCAGCGACCCTCAATGGGGCATATGCTATGGAAGTTCAAGACACTTTGGGTAGTATCACAATCGGTAAAAAAGCCAATTTGATTATCACAAAACCCATACCTTCGTTGGCTTATTTACCGTATTCGTTTGGCGATAATTTGATTGAAAAAGTAATTATTCAAGGGAAATTTCAATCGTAGTAACGAGTAAATAATAGGTTGGTGTACCGTCGAATTCATTCGACGAGCTGCGTAAATCAATGACTACCAAACTCCTCAGTCGAATAAATTCGACGGTACATTTGACCAACTTATTTCTCATGCATTGTTTTTAGTATAAGTTTGTTCAATCATATGATACATTTTCAACCATATAAAAAAGACTTCTATCAAAGCATAATCAAATTTCGCGAAGGCGAAACCAAATTAGGCGCGTGTATCCAAGCCGATTGGCAACACCCCGATGTGCGTTTTGTCCTCGTGGGTATCGAAGAAGATATAGGGGTGCGCGTCAATCATGGCATAGGTGGTACACACACGGCATGGGCAAATTTTATCGCCGCTTTTCTCAATATTCAAAGCCTTGATGGAGAGACAAAAGAAGATATGCTGTATTCAGGACTGAGGGGGTACAATATTGGTATTGCAGGGCATTTTAATTTTGATGATTTAAAAGATAATATTCAATCAAAAACGGTTGAACTTATTGATACAGAAGTAGCTGAATGGATAGAAAAAATAGCCAAGTCGGGTAAAATCCCAATAGTCATTGGGGGGGGGCATAATAATGCGTATCCCATTTTGAAAGGCTGTTCATTAGCGCAAAACAAACCCATCAACGCCATCAATCTGGATGCGCATTCCGATTTCAGAGGCAAAGAAGGGCGGCATAGTGGCAACGGTTTTCGATATGCCTACGACGAAGGCTTTTTGAAAAAATATGCCATCATTGGTCTGCATCAAAACTATAATGCACCAAGTATTATTGAGGCATTAAAAAACAATCACGATATATGGTTTTGCTATTGGGAAGACATTTTTTTATATGAAAAACGTTCGTTTAAAAACGCAGTTCAAATAGCTTTATCCTTTACGGACAACGCCCCTGTAGGTATTGAATTGGATATGGATTGTATTGAAAATGTGCTATCCAGTGCCATGACTCCTTGTGGTATATCAGCCACCCAAGCACGACAATACATTCATATCGTTGCCCAACGACCCAATGTTCAATATCTGCATATTTGCGAAGGGATACATCAGTCAGAAACGGGGGCTATAAACCCTACTATTGGCAAATTGATTAGTTATTTAGTGAGTGATTTTATTCGGGCGCAATTAATAATTGAATGACTTGCCATTGCGTTGATGTTCAGATAGCCTGAAAATATACCCCTCAGTATTTTAAACAAAAAAGAGGCTGTCTCGAATGGTACTGAGACAGCCTCTTTTTTCATATATCAATTTGATTACGCCCTTATCGCTTCCACAGGATCCATCCGCGCCGCCTGTCGGGCAGGGATAATGCCCGCAATAACGCCAGCAATAGCCGCCACTAAAAACGTAACAAACATATTTTTATAAGAAATATACATCTCAAATTCACTAACGGCAGACATTCCTTTGAGTGCTAACCAAACGACTATCAAACCCATCAATCCACCGATTAAGCACAATACGACTGACTCTATCAAAAATTCTAACATAATAACACTTGCCTTTGCACCCAATGCTTTTTTGATACCAATGATGCCTGTGCGCTCTTTAACTGATACAAACATGATATTGGCGACGCTAAACACGCCGACTATCAAAGCAAAACCACCAATCACCATACCTGCAACGCTCAATGCACCAAAAACGCTGGTGAACAAATCTGCCAATATGGTCATAGAGTTTAAGGAAAAATTGTCTTCTTCTCTGGGTTTTAGGTAGCGTGCATTGCGGAGTGTGACCACCACATCGTCTTTAAGTTGTTGCTCTGTCACGCCATCAGCGGCTTTCACCTGTAAGTTGCCACCCCAATTGCTATTGGGTTTTACATTTACCATTGAACGCACGGTTTCAAACCCTAACATTGTGCAATCGTCATAATTATAGAATTTGATAAGGTCTTTGCCACTCTGTTTCAGTACACCCACAACGGTCATGTTGCGCCCAAAATACTTGACGGTTTTGCCAATCGGGTCTTCATCTCTGAATAGTTCATTGGCAACGCGATAGCCTAATATAATGGTATTAGATGCGGTGCGGTATTCAGTAGGTGAGAAAAAACGCCCTTTGTCATATTCCAAATTGTGAAAACTATCGTATTCGTCCGTAATGGCTATGCAAAAAGTCCGTTCAACGCTATTATTGTTGTATTTAATGGTTTTCATACCTGCAAAAAACGAATAGGTTACCAATTTGGCAGTCTTTAACTTGGCAGAAAGCACCTTATAGTCCTTGTAGCCGGGGTTAGGACGGCGCGCATATTTCCAATAATTATCCCCGGGGTCTTCGCCCCACGGCATTTTTTGGATATATATCACGTCATTGCCCAAGCGGTTGAGGCTGTTGCGGATATTATCTTCGAGCGAATCTACGGCACTTTTGACGGCAATAATGCAGAATATCCCTATCATAATGCCCAATAAGGATAGGAAACTGCGCAATTTATTCGCCATCAATTGCTGAAACGCTTGTTTGAAACTTTCTTTTATTACATACATGATTAGAGTATTGAGTATTATACCAAACTATTTCATAAAGGTAAGTGATAAGAGTATGAGTTATCTAATCTTATAGATAAATGGTGGGTTTTTATCTGCCAAAATAGGGAAATAATGCTTAAAATACTGAGGGGGTACTTAAAATTTGAACAGGCAATACATTTGGCAATTTAAGAAAAAAACCTATCTTTGTAAAAACTTGATTAAATTATTTAAAAATGCCTAAGTCCTATTCTCAATTTACTTATGAAGATTTAATGACTTTGAATGTGAAAGTTCGGGAACGTAAATTGTTTGACCAAATTAACCCTATTGAAGCAAGTGATTTTTTAAAATCATTGCTTGAAAAAAACTTACTACGCAATCTTAGAACTGAGAAAGCAAAGTCAGAACTCATTATTTCGCCAATTTTAAATGAATTAGAAGATAGGAATAACAACCTATTTGGTTATTACTCTGGCTATAACTTTGATGTGGATAAAAAATTGGGTTTAAAAGGATTTTGTGATTTTATTTTATCTTTTGAACCCGATTCGCCGATAATTGAAGCACCCGCCTTTTGTATTGTCGAAGCTAAAAATGATAATTTGGATACAGGTGTTCCGCAATGCGTGGCTGAAATGTATGCTGCCCAGATTTTCAATAAAAAACGGGGTATTGATTCGCCGTTTATCTTTGGGGCTGTCACTTTTGGGTTTGAATGGAAATTTTTACGCCTTGAAAATAATTTGGCTTTGCTTGATACCGATATATATTATCTCGTGCGTTTGCCCGAGCTATTAGGCGTTTTACAACAGGTTGTTAATCTTTCAAAAGATAAACTTTTAGTACCGATATAAGAAAAGTGTTGCAAACCAATCAGTCCACAACACTTTGAAATTCAAGGGAATATATAATAATGTTCTAAGCCTATTTTAATTACCTATTACTCATGGTCTATGCGGCTACACTTGCGTGCATATCTGCCATCATACCATGTAGGTCATTTTCATCAACCTCTTTTTTTCTATCCGCTATTTCGATGAAGCGCATATAGAGTTCTTCCATATCGTATTTATTGACATCTACGCCGATTTTTTGCAAGCGATAACGCAAAGCGGCACGACCACTACGGGCAGTCAAAACGATAAGCGATTCGCTGACACCTACTTCGGCAGGGTCAATAATTTCATAATTTTCACGGTTTTTAATCACGCCATCTTGATGAATACCCGATGAGTGCGCGAAGGCATTTGAGCCAACTATCGCTTTATTAGGCTGCACCATCATACGCATTTTTTCAGATACCAAACGACTGATAGGGTAGAGTTGGTGCGCCTGAATATCGGTATAAAGACCCAATTCCTTGTGCTGACGCATGACCATCACCACTTCTTCAAGCGACGTATTACCGGCACGCTCACCGATGCCATTGATGGTACATTCTATCTGACGCGCTCCATTAGACGCTGCCGCTATAGAGTTAGCTGTAGCCAAGCCCAAATCGTTGTGGCAATGGGCAGAAATGGTTGCTTTGTGGATATTGGGCACGTTATCCACCAGATATTTCATCAAAGCTCCGTATTGATGCGGCAAACAGTAGCCCGTTGTGTCGGGAATATTCACGACTGTAGCACCCGCTTTAATTACAGCTTCTACAACTTGTGCCAAATAAGCGGGGTCAGAACGCCCTGCATCCTCGCAGAAAAACTCAACGTCTTCTACAAAAGATTTGGCATATTTAGTTGCCTGTATCGCACGCTCAATGATTTCTTCGCGCGTGGCATTGAATTTATTTTTTATATGAAAATCACTTGTACCAATGCCTGTGTGTATGCGCGGACGTTTAGCATATGCCAAAGCCTCACCTGCTGCCTTAATGTCTTTCTCAACCGAGCGACTAAGGGCGCAAACAACCGTATTTTTAATCAATTTTGATATTTGCGTCACCGAATCAAAATCGCCAGGACTTGAAATCGGGAAACCTGCTTCAATAATATCGACACCCAACTCCTCTAAGGCGCGGGCAATTTCTAATTTTTCGGGTAAGTTTAGTTTGCAACCTGGCACTTGCTCGCCGTCGCGTAAGGTTGTATCAAAAATTTGGACTTTATCTGCCATGTTTTGGTAATGATGAGTGATGAATGATGAATGATGAATTTTTGTGAAACGGATTATCCATCAATCATTTCTTTATGATTAGTTTTATTTGACAATATTTTTTAAAAGTGTTACTTAGTTCGGATAATAGAGGATTGTGACTTAATTTTGCCTTGAGGTTTATTCTATAAGGTATAAAGATGCTCAAACGTATCCGCCAAATTTATTTAAATCTCCAATTTATTTAGTGGGTACGTTTGAAAATTTACAAAGTCAAATATCGTGTAGTATTATCCATTATAAATTGTCCATTATCCATTGAATGACCTTGTTTGTAATAGTTCATATCAAAGGTACTTCAAAACTATTGTAGGTGAATTTTAGTTTAGAAAGTGCTTACGGTTTTCAAATAGAAATTTTACCTTTGCAATAAATTGATTATCAACTGTTTATCATATAAATTGATACGATGCCTATACATCTTCAACGACCACAACAGACTGGAGGAACGGAACACCTTTTTCAACTCGTAAAGACTTTGACGAAAGCCGAAAAGCGCAATTTTAGGCTCTATGTCACCCGCAATCAAGACAGTGAAGAATTGAAATTTATTCGCCTATTTGATGTGTTGGATAAGCAAAAAGACTATGACGAAAGCGTTATTTTCAAAAAAGTGCCCGAAATAAAAAAGGAGCAACTCTCCAATTTGAAGGCGCATTTGTATAAACAATTGCTCACCAGCCTACGCTTATTGCATAAAAACAGAAATGCTGATATTGATATTAGAGAAAATATTGATTATGCTAAAATACTCTACACCAAAGGTTTATATATTCAATCTTTACGAATATTAGATAAAGCTAAAGGTTTAGCCGAAGTCAATCATCAAGATTTATTGAAATTAGAAGTCATAGAATTTGAAAAATTAATTGAAAGCCGCCACATCACCCGTAGCCAAGAAGGGCGCAGTGACGACCTCGCCAACGAAGCCACCGCGACGATGCAAAGGCTTATCAACGTCAGTAGGTTGTCTAACTTATCGCTACAACTCTATGGCTTATATCTGCAAATGGGGCACGCTCGGAATGAAGGCGATTTGAAAAAAATTCAAGAATACCTCTCAACGCATATTGACGGTGACCCCCTCAGTATGAAAGTGAAAAATATGGGCTTTTTTGAAAAAGTCTATTATTATCAATGTCTCGTTTGGTATTGCTATATCACCCAAAATTGGAAAGGGTATTACAAATATGCCTACAAATGGGTCGAACTTTTTGAAGACGAACCTTTGATGAAAATCAATGACACCTCCCTCTATTTAAAAGGTATCCACAATCTTTTGAACTCGCTCTATATGACACTCGACCACGAACGATTGTCTAAAATATTGAATAACACGGAGTTATACTTGCAAAAACATGATGATAGCTTAGATGAAAACACCCGCGCCTTAGCTTTTCACCATATATACTCCGCCAAAATCAACAAGCACTTTTTGGAAGGCTCTTTTACTGAGGGGGTCAAGCTGATACCGACTATTGAGAGCCAATTGAAAGAACTTTCGGGGCGTTTGGACGAGCATCGTATTCTTATTTTTTATTATAAAATAGCTTGTCTCTATTTTGGCAACGGCAATTTCGACAAAACGATTGATTACCTCAATAAAATCATCAACCTCAAAACGGGCAGCCTGCGCACCGATATTCAATGCTTTGCCCGTATGCTACACCTCATCGCCCACTACGAAAAAGGACACTTCGCCCTCTTAGAATACCTCATCAAATCCGTTTATCGCTTTCTCTCAAAACACGGCGATATGAGTGGCGTGATGCAAGAGATTTTAAAATTCTTGAAAAAATCGCTATTTATCAAGCAAAAAGACTTGAAAAACGAGTTCAACGCCCTAAGAGAGCAATTAGAACACATCACCGACAATCCATTTGAACGCCGTAGCTTTGTCTATCTCGACGTGATAGCGTGGTTGGAGTCTAAAGTGGAAGGTAAAACGGTCGAACAGGTGAGCAAAAAGAAGTTTTTAGAGCGCGAGTTTTCTAAGGTGAAAGTGGCGGGGGTGTTGAAGAATGTGGTGAAATAACCCCCCCCCTCAGTATTTTTACTTTAAAAAGCCTTTCTACCTGTTGGAAGGCTTTTATTTTTCTTAAAAGCAAAAAAATGGAGGAGTGTGAAGATTGGTGAAAATACTGGAATACAGTAGTTACGCTACTCCCAAAATACTGTAAACGCCTTTATCTACCGAAATATCGTGGCTATGCCACTTTTATAGATAAATCTCTTGTTCAAAAGTGGCGTAGCAACGATATTTCGGTAGAAGAATATAGCGAAAAATTATCCGAAAGTGGCGTAGCCACGACATTTCAGTTTTTCCCTCCAATCTATAAACTTACGTTGAAATAAAAATACACAAAATTGGGGTAAAACAACAATAAATACAGATTTTGTAGTAAAATTGCGTTCAATTTTAACTATTCTAAAACAAATACACTATGGATAACAGTATAGATAATTTTCAACGCTATCTTCAAATGGCTATGGATTGGGGGGTTATTTTTGTACCCAAAGTCTTGATTGCCATTGTTTTATTGTGGGTTGGTTTGCGGGTTATAGAGAAACTCAATATGCTCACCAACAAAACCTTAACCGCACGAAATATTGATACCACCATCAAACCATTCTTTGCTTCGTTAGTGGATGTGGGTTTAAAGTTTGTTCTATTTGTAGTTGTAGCGGGTATATTTGGCTTTGAAATATCCTCTATACTCGCACTCATTGGTGCTTTAGCTTTTGCCGTAGGCTTGGCTTTGCAAGGCAGCTTGGGGCATTTTGCAAGCGGTATTTTATTGTTAATATTAAAGCCTTATCGTGTGGGCGATGAAATAAAATCGGGCGATGCCGAAGGGTTTGTTGAAGAAATTCAGGTATTCAATACCATCTTGCGCACCCGCGACAATCGACATATCATCATACCGAATGGCTTGATTACGTCGGGTAATATCATAAACTTTACCAGCCTCGGGCAACGCCGCGTGGATATGTCGTTCATTGTGGACGAACCCAATAATGTAGGAACAGTGCTTCAAGTTTTGAAAACGGCAGTGAATAGCTGCCCTGATGTTCTGCATGACTTACCTGCCGAGATTTATTTAGATAATTTTACGGCAGATGAACTGCATTTTGCCTGTCGCCCATGGTGTAAAAGTGAACATTATTGGGACGTGTGGGCATATATGCAAAAAGCTGTAAAAGATGGTTTCGATGAAGCTGATTTGACGGGCAATGTGCATTATGTCCAAATGGTGCAAGACCGTACTGAAATGATTGAAGCGCGTAAACATTAGCGAATTTTAATCATTAGCGTTCAAAAGAGTTTGTATTAAAAATAATGTATTGATTTTCAATAATTTACAATGCTTCTCGACAAAGGTTTAGTAAACTGAAAATTATTTTTTTTTCAAAAAAAATAATTTTCAGT
>JAYVKQ010000413.1:0-4304 GCA_043768285.1 Saprospiraceae bacterium
AAAATCAATAGCGGGCGATTTTAATCGCCCTGCGAAATGCAAAACCAATGCACTAACCCCCAACCTCGTAATCTTGTAACCTCATATCAATGTTTAAAACTCTGCCCAATAAACTTCAACGCATCGCCTAAGCCTGTCCGCCAATATTCCCAAGTATGCGCCCCATCGCGCATCCGAAACTCGTGCGGGATTTTGCGCTCACTCATCAAAACGTGCATAGCAGCGTTGCCTTTGAACAAAAAATCATCGTCACCACAATCGAAATACCATTTTATTTTTTTCAAATCATCTTCTTTACCCGCCGCCATCAAGCCGAGTGTAGAATTTTTTTTCCATGCGTCTAATTGCAATCGGTCTTTGCCTTTTGCTTTACCATAAATAGAGGCAAACCATCGGTCATAATTGGCATCGGGCGATTTTTCCGTTTCTTCATCCGTGAATATACCGCTACTCAAAGCGGCACACGCGACAAATCTATCGGGATATTTCAGACAATACAATATAGACCCATAGCCGCCCATCGAAAGACCCGATATGCCACGGTTTTCTCGATTGGTGCGCGTGTGGTAGTTGCTATCTATATGCGGTATCAATTCTTTCATAAAATAATCCTCGTAATTATAACCTTCCGCGCTATTGATATACCATTGATTGCCGCCATCGGGCATTACGATTATCATATCAGGTATATCGCCATTTGCCATCGCTTTGTCGGCAGTACGATTGGCTTCCCCCGAATGAACCCAATCATTGTTGTTGCCCCACATCCCATGCAATAAATACACAACGGGATATTTGCGTTGCGCCGAAAAATAGTCGGCGGGCAAATAGATATTGTAGGACATATCTTTTTTCAAAACAGCACTTTTGACGGTCATACCTTCCAAGACCGTACCCCGCGCCATTTGGGTCATTTGTCCAAAAGCTGTAAAAAGACAGAAAATACTGAGGGGTAGGGTAGTAAATAGTTTTTTCATTGTTTTAATGATTTTTAATGTATCAAATAATAAGTAAAAATCCCCGCTAAATATCCTACAAGCGCATACAAAGCCATCCGCTTAAAATACCACATAAAATCTATTTTCAATATGCCCATTGCCGCAACACCCGCCGCTGAACCAATAATTAAAATTGAGCCGCCCGTACCTGCGCAATAAGCCAGTAATTCCCAAAAATCATTGTCAGGAGGGTATTGCGTGAGGTCGTACATACCCATTGCTGCCGCTACAAGTGGGACATTATCCACCACCGCCGAGAGCAGACCAATAATGGTATTGATAGCATAGACATTCCCTACGTTTTGGTCGAGTAGGGTAGCCATTTGGTGCAAATGACCCGATACCTCCAACGCCGCCACTGCCAACAGAATACCGAGAAAAAATAGAATACTGGGCGTATCAATGCGCGTCAGCATCGCCGCAACCGAATAATCGCGCCGCATTATTTCCGCATCCAATTTGCGGCTATGAATGAACTCTGTCACTATCCACAACACCGCCAAAGAAAACAATATTGCCATAAAAGGCGGGTAATGCGTCAGATATTTAAACAATGGAACGAATAATAAAGCAAGCGTACCTAATATAAACAAAAGCATCCGCTCGCGGGGTGTGGTATCGGCTTTGAGGTCGTTTTCATCCGTTTCAATAGTATTTTGCGGAATATCGCCTTTCATAAAATAACTTGCTACTACCAAAGGCACAAGCAAACTGATAGCCGAAGGCAAAAACAAGGCTTTGATGATATTAACCGTTGTCACTTGCCCCCCAATCCATAACATAATGGTCGTCACATCGCCAATGGGCGACCACGCACCACCCGCATTGGCAGCAATAATAATAAAACCACCCAAAAACCACAGCGTTTCTTTATCCGATGTCAGTTTACGCGCAAGGGCGCACATGATGATAGCCGTTGTCATATTGTCCAAAACGGCGGAGAGAAAAAACGCCACCCATGCCATGAGCCATAATAATTTTACCCTATTGGTTGTCTGAATACGGTCAGTAATTATCCTAAAACCATCATGCACATCTATCAACTCCACAATCGTCATGGCTGCCATCAAGAAGAATAGAATACTGGCGATATTCGCAAGGTGTTCCAAAAGGCTTTTATTCAAAAAATCGGGTATATTGCTGGGTATCGCCGTCATATTGTGCGCAAATGACGGCATATCTGGTAAGCCAAACAGCAAGACAACCCAACACGCCACGCCAGTCAGCAAAGCAGAGGCGGCTTTGTCTATTTTGATACTATGCTCTGTAGCGATGAGGCAATAGCCGATGATGAAAATGAGGATTAAAATGATAGACATATATATGGTGTAAGAAAGAGGTAAAATAAATCATATCGTAACCACCAAATTTATTTGGTGGCTTCCGATGATCGAATATATACAATAACAGATTTGGAAGTATTTGGTAATCCTGCGCCACCAAATGAATTTGGCTGGTACGAGCGCAATTTAGATAAAAAAATACTGAGGGGGAGCTACTCTCTTTGCAAAACTACGAATATCAATAACTTATGGAAACATAATGAGAAAAAATAAGTAAAATAAATAGACCGTTGGCATCAGTCACACCAAACGCTGCCTTCCAATATGCCTAAATACGTTAAGGTTTTCTTAAAATTTTGAAATACAAAACCATGTATATACAGCATTTAAGCATAAAAAACTACATTTAGCCTTTGAAAAAGACTTAAATCTTAGAGCAAAGCCAGAAAAGCACACCCAACCTACATTCAATTGGTGTTTTTTCATTTGACCAATTTCATTTTTGCAGTCTCTATTTTTGCTATATAATGTCCTATTCATTATAGCACACTTTAACCAAGTATCGAAACGGTTTTGTCGCCATTTTGATAGCCGAAATAACGAAAGTACACAATTACACTATTTCAAAACCTGCTCAAACTGAAGCAATATGAATTCAATATTACGTCAGCGTCTCGATAAGTTTACCGAACCTAACACCATCCGTCAGGCGGGGCTTTATCCTTATTTTCGAGTTATCGAATCTGAACAAGATACCGAAGTTATCATTGACGGCAAGCCCGTCTTGATGTTCGGTTCAAATTCTTATTTGGGCTTGACCAATCACCCCCGCATCAAAGAAGCGGCGATAAAAGCGACCAAGTTGTATGGCACAGGCTGCGCAGGTTCTCGCTTTTTGAATGGCACTTTAAAAATACATACCGAGTTAGAAGAATCGCTTGCCGATTATTTGAAAAAAGAATCAGTATTATTATACAGCACTGGCTTCCAAGCCAATTTGGGCGCATTAGCGCCTTTGACGGGTCGCCACGATGTTATTTTGATTGATGAGCGCGTACATGCGTCCATCATTGATGCTACACGCTTATCGTTTGCTAAGGTCATCAAATTCCGTCATAATGATATGGAAGACCTTGAGCGTATCGTCGCGCGGCAGCCTGATAATATCGCCAAATTCATTGTTGTAGATGGTATTTTCAGCATGGAAGGCGATATTATTAAGTTACCCGAATTGGTCAGAGTAGCAAAAAAGCATGATTGTTTTGTCGTTGTTGATGATGCCCACGCGGTAGGTGTTATTGGCGAGTTAGGTATCGGTACAGGGTCGCATTTTGGTATGACCGACAAAGTGGATATGCAAATCGGCACGTTCTCAAAGTCAATGGCTTCGTTGGGTGGCTTCATCGCTTCGAGCCACGATATTATTGATTACTTGAAACATACGTCACGCTCATTGATATTCAGCGCAAGTATGACTCCTGCCGCTGCCGCCAGTGTTTTGACCGCTGTCGAAATCATCAAAGAAGAACCAGAGCGTATTGAAAAATTGTGGGATAATACCCACTACTCTATGAAGCTATTCCGCGAAATGGGCTTTGAAATGGGGCATACCGAGTCGCCCATTATTCCGATATATTGCCGCGACAATGGCAAAACGTTTGCCTTCGCAACGGCTTGTTTCAACAGTGGCGTATTCATCAATCCAGTCGTATCGCCAGCCGTGCCGAGCGAGGAATCACTTATTCGTTTCTCCTTGATGGCTACCCATTCGTTTGCTCAAATTGAACGCGCTGCCAATATTATGTATGAGCACGCGGTGCAGTTTGGTATATTAGAACCAGCGATGATTGCTAAATAAAATACTGAGGGGTAGATATTGACGGAGTGACTTCGAGCCACCCGTCAATATCTACTCTAAATATAAGACACGCATAGAAACACGATATTTTTTAAAATCATGTTGCTATGCGTGTCTTTTTTTTGTTATTTACCCCCTCTGGGGCAGGGTTGATTGGTTCTAAAG
>JAYVKQ010000414.1:0-6804 GCA_043768285.1 Saprospiraceae bacterium
TTTGGTTAAAAACTGCCGTAAGTTACAGACTCACGGCAGTTTGGCAGTAAAAAACGCATACTTTTTTTAAAAAGTAAAACACGACTTTATTCTATTGAACCGCAGTATTTGCTTGAAAAGGGTCTGAAAACTTAGGGTCATTTGCAATGCCTTCCAAAATTTTGAAACTTTTGGAAAGTTGTGCTTCGATTTTAATAATTTTTACTTAAAAAAGCTCAAAATACTGAGGGGGTGCTTTTGAAATTTTCCAAAGCGGAAATTGCTGCCAATTAGCCGATAATTTCGTTATTGTTTAACTAACCGTTTAGCCGCCCGTTCTCCATTTTCGGTTTCAAGCGTATAAGTATAAACACCCGCCGCCAAGTTGTTCAAATCTACTGAAATAGCATTGTCACCACTTTGCATTTTACCTCTTGAAACAGCTTTTACCATGCGCCCTGTCATATCATAAAGCGCAATTTTTACAGACATTTCTTGCGGCAAAGTGAATTGCAAAGTCGTTTGGTGGGTTGTTGGATTGGGTGAAATTGCCATTTTATACACGGCTGCATCTACATTTTTCACGCTGCTTGTACCGCCCGTTCCGCCATAATCACCTGTGCGGTCACGCCAAACGGTGTGCGGGTGTGGATAGGTGCGAATAATGACACCACCTTGTGTAGAATATTCAATCCAAACACTGGGTCCATCAATGCGGAGGTAATCGCCTTGTGTTACAAAATTGCCAGAACCCACAAAACCAATATAAGTGTCATTGATTTCGTTGGTGTATTTGGTCATAATGGCTTTTGCACTTGCGGTATCAACATCGGCTACATAAGTGCGAATACCTGCCAAAACCAATGCTTTTTGCGTAGCATCAAGGCTACTACATTTCAACCCGACTTTGGCAGTTGGAAATTGCCAGTCTTTTTGAGGACCTAAAATAATATCTCTAAAAGTGCCCATGAGTGTTGATGAAGTACGTTGTTCGGCAGTCAAACCTGTCCAAATAGTGGCAAAAGCAATGCGTTCCTCTTTCATGGGTTCCCACGTTTTACCATTTTGAGTGAACTCGGTGTAAGGTTCAGAAGAGCGGAAAGAAGGTGTTCCACCTACAAAAGCTCCATTTTTGTAGGTATTGGCAAAAGCCAAATGGTGTCCGCCAAAATACAATTCCCAAGTACCTGTCAAGGCGGGTGTACCCAATAAAGCGAGGTAATAATTGCCTGATGTGTACTCTGCACCACCGCCAATAGTCCCTAAGTTGTCATCGGCTGCCAAAATCGCTTCAAGTTCGTTATAGCCTTCTGCACCTGTGCCAGAGGCAACTTTAAGCAAGTTTTTAGCGGCGGCTAATTGCGTTGCTGATAAAGCACTCATTTTGATACCCACCCGATTGGCGTAAATACCTACTGGAAAATTCGACCATTTAGCGGCATTTGTTAGGCTGTAATCCAAGTAACACGTAGTAACTTGTGCAGCGGTCAAGGTTGCTTTGAAAGCATTGGCTGCGTCAATGACCTCTTGGGTCGTCGTTGGACTGAGGGGGGGCATTGTCCTTGTTTTTTGTGGCGTGGTGTCTAATGTGAACGCCATGATTGCCAAAGCGGAAATGCCAATTAGAAGAAATTTGAGTTTGTTAAAAGGTACTTTCATTTTACAAAAAAATTTAATGGTAATAAAAAAATAGTGCTTAAAAAAGAGATTTGAAAGGGTGCTTATGGTAGTTCTTTTTTATAAAAAGCGTGACCGATAATAGCACAACGTAGGAAAAAGTAGCTGTCATAATTGATTATTATTTTTAATACTTCTTTCATTGCAGGACGTGCAAACTTAGACTTTCCGTTGCGTTTGAAAAGTAATTTGTGGCGAATAGGCGAAATGTTGTGGTAAAAACGAAGGTTAAATATGTATTTTTCACATTAAACCTTCGTTTTACTGAGGGGGCGCGAAGATTTACGAAATCTTGAAGATTTCGTAAATCTGGGTAACGGGTCAAAAAAATTGTCACAGAGAAGATTATTTTTCAAACACTTTAGCTATGGCTTCTTCGTAAGCCTTACCGATTGGAATATCTTGTTTTGCAATTAAAATGGTTTTATTTCTGATGCTTTCAATAGTGCCAATAGCGACAATATAAGATTTGTGTACCCTTAAAAACTCGGCTGTGGGCAATTTTTCTAATGCCTCTTTCAAGGTCTTTCTGACTAAAATGGGCTTTTTATCTTTCAAGTGAAAGTGCAAATAATTGTCCATGCTTTTTATAAAAAGAATATCTGAAAACTCAATCCGAATAAGGCTGTAATTAACGTTAACAGTCAAAGCCGTTTCAATTTGTTTTTCTACTATGTCTTCTTGTTCTATCGTTGAAATGGCTTGTTGTTGTTGTTCTATCAATGCAACTGTGCTTGCTTGTTGTTCCTCAATTTGTTTAATATAGCTGTGTGTTTTAATAGCAATACTGGTAAAAATACTGATAAAAAAAAGGAGATATATGTGCGCTAATTCAATTAAAAGTACCTGAAGACCCAAAGGCGGGCTATCCTTACTGACAAAGTTCTGTGGGTCAAATTGAGGTTGTGGAAGCATAATATCGGGTAAAATCCATACACTTACTAAGCAAACTAAGATAAGGACAAAAAAAGAAAGATAACGCCTTTGTATATAAAATTGGGGTACTAAAAACAAATGATTGACTATCGCAAAAACAGCAACAAAACACATTCGGGACAAGGTATGCCATTTATGAATGTGCGTATCGCCCAAAAAATGAGCATAAATTTTTAATAAGCCAAACGCAGACAGTAAATAAAAAATGCTTGAAATTGCTACCGCAATTAAGGCGTAGTATAACAGTCGGTGGTGAAGTTGTTGGTTCATAGTCATAAAGAATTAGGTGCAAATTGGTAAAATACTGAGGGGTCATAACTCAAAAGAAAAAAATGATGCTTTGACGATATTGTATTAAAACTCATCAAAGCATCCGCAAATTTAAACATTATTGCGCTATGGTCATCAATTTCACGTCCTTGAAAATGCCATCTGCGTTTTTCACTTCCAATTGATAAGCATAATTAGCCGTAGGTAAACCCAATGATTTTAGATTGATAGGAATAAGATGTTCCCCGTTCATAAAATTGCCGTTGGTTACTCTCGCTACATTTCTGCCTTGCACATCATATAAATCAATCGTCACCTACGAAGCATTATGCAAGGTAAGCGGATTTTTTATCTCAATGCCATGACGTTGATTATTAAGTTAGGGTTGTTAATAGGGGTAATTTTTATTATAACCAAAACAATACTGAGGGGGTAAAATGATTTTGGATTTCGGTTAAGTTATTATGCTGAAATATCTAATCCAAACTCGTAAATACTGAGGGGGTCTTCTATTTAAAAAACATTAATTAGATTTAGTCTAAATAAATTTTCAATTTTATTTGGTTGAATGAAAAAGGCATTTTAGTTTTGCGCTGTTATTTTTAATCAATCTAAATAAAAATAGAAAATTTATGAAAACCAGACTCTTACTTATCCTTTTTTTCACTCTTATACTTACGGCACATCCCGATATAAGCGGGAGGGGGGGACTTTTCGCACAAACAGGACAAATAGAAGGCATTGTGACCAACGGTGAAGGCAAACCTGCCCCATTTGTCTCTATTATCTTAAAAGAAACACAGCAAGGTGTCACTTCTGGTGAAAATGGGACGTTCACACTGGGTAATATTAAACCCAATAATTATACATTAATCGCTTCTTTTGTAGGCTTTAAAACTTTGGAGACAAAAATAACCGTTGAAGCCAACAAGACGCGCTCTATTTCCCTTGAATTATTTGAAAATACCGAACAACTCAAAGAAATCGTTATCAAAGGGTATGTCAGCCAAAATGAACGGATTGCAGCTATCGGAAAATTGGCAGTTAAACCAATGGATTTACCCATTTCAATGCAAACGATTGATAGACAAACGCTTGAAAATCAACAAGTTTTGACCATGCAAGACGTTTTGATGAACACCAATGGCGTGTACGTTATGGGTGCAACAGGCGGCTATCAAGAAGAAATTGCTGGACGTGGTTTTTCATTCGGCAGCACCAATACTTTTAAAAATGGCACACGCTACCTCAATTCTATGATGCCCGAAGTGAGTAGTCTCGAACGGGTGGAGGTTTTGAAAGGCAGTGCGGCTATGCTCTACGGCAATGTCGCTGCTGGCGGTGTTTTAAATTTGGTGACTAAAAAACCTAAATTTGGTTTTGGGGGTGAAATAGATTTTAGAGTGGGCAGTTTTGGTTTGGTAAAACCCATTTTTGACCTCTATGGCGGCATTGGCAAAGGGGAGAAAGTAGCTTTTCGGCTCAATGGCACGTACCAAAAAGCCAATAGTTTCCGTCAATATGTACAATCGGAGCGTTTTTATGTGAACCCTTCTTTATTGTTTAAAATAGGTAAAAAAACTGAATTACTCCTTGAAGGTGATTATTTGGACGACAACCGCACACCCGATTTTGGTACAGGTATCGTCAATTATCAAGTTATTGAAAACTATCCAAGTGACCGTTTTTTGGGTGTGAAATGGGGTCATATCAAAAGCAAACAAGCGGCAACAACGGCTACTGTTACCCACAATTTTAACGATAATTGGAAATGGAGTACCACAGGCACGTATCGCAATTTTGAGCAAGCTCTTTTTTCAACAGTGCGCCCCAATGCGGGTACTTTGATAAAAACAGACGGTAATTGGGTTCGCAATATTCAAAAAAGTGAGAATTATGATACGTATTGGATAGCGGAAACCAATTTGAATGGTCGTTTTTCCCATAGGAATCCCTTCGGAAAAACAGGAAAAATAGGGCATCAAGTGTTATTTGGTTTTGATACCGACCATTTTATTCAAAAAACACAGGCATATGCTAATTTAAATCGCTACGATACCATCAATATTTTTAAAGACCTTCCTGCTAATGTTAGAAACGATGTACCAACTATGGCAAAAAGCACTTTTTCAAAAAATCCGACCGATAGATATGGTGTGTATGTTCAAGATTTGGTTAATTTGAGTGAAAAATTCAAATTATTGGCGGGTGTGCGCTATTCTATTCAAAAAACAGAGAGTAATGTCACGGCAGTTGATGGCAAAGTTACCACAACGGCAACGCCTGCGGAGGGCGCATTTTCACCCCGTTTGGGTCTGGTGTATCAACCGACTAAAAACCATTCAGTTTTTGTCAGTTATTCCAATTCTTTTGCATTAAATACAGGTGTTGATGTCGTGGGCAAAGCCTTACCCCCTTCCACCACAGACCAGTATGAAATAGGCATTAAAAATGAATTATTGTCCAATAAAATGTCTTTAAATTTAACGGCTTATCGTATTGATAATAACAATTTAGCGCAAATTTCATTGGCAAACGGCAATACCAATACGAATATCCGAGAATTAGCGGGTTATGTTAGGAGTAGAGGGCTTGAAATAGACTTTACGGCAAGACCTTTTTCAAGTATCAATATTATAGCTGGATACAGTTATAACGAGACGAAATATATTAAAAGCAATACTTTCATAGAAGGCAGCTTTTTGAAATACAATCCGAATCATACCGCAAATGCCAGTATTCAATATCAAATGATGGACAATAAAAACGGCAGTTTTAATATGGGTTTCACCTCAGTTTATATTGGTACACGTTATGCAGGGCGACCAACACGTGTGCAAGTTGCGGGTGATGCGTATCGGCTCACGCCTGTTTCAGATTATTTTCAATTTGATGGAACGGCGAGTTATACCTTTAAAAATATTTCAGTGAGAGCAAAATTAGCCAATATTTTCAATGTTTTGTCTTATAATGTACATGATGACAACAGTGTTAATCCGATTGCACCTCGGAATATTTCAGCGACATTGTGTGTGAAGTTTTAAATTAATCAATTTTCACGTATCTTTGTACTATGAAAACCTTACCTATTGGCATACAGACCTTAGTACAAATCCGTGCAAAAAACGGGATTTATGTAGATAAAACGCAGCTTGTTCATCAGTTAGTAACAAGTGGCACGTATTATTTTTTGTCACGCCCTCGTCGGTTTGGCAAGTCTCTAACTATTTCTACGTTGAAAGAATTGTATTTGGGCAACAAACCCTTGTTTGAAGGACTGTGGATAGCCGATAAATGGGATTGGTCAAAAACGAATCCTGTTTTACATTTTTCATTTGACGAAATGAGTTACAAACAATTGGGTTTAGAAACGGTGATTTCTAATGAATTAAAAAAATGGGCAAAACATTATAAAGTCCGTTTATTAGCCACTGATTACAAATCTCAATTCAAAGAATTAATAGAAAAAGTATCGAAAAAACACGGACAAGTTGTGTTATTGATAGATGAATATGACAAACCCATTATAGATTTTTTAGAAAAAAGTGAAGTTGAACAAGGCAAAGCCAACCGAGATGTATTGCGAGAGTTTTATGGCGTATTGAAAAATTCAGGCGATTTGTTAGAGCTTGTTTTTATTACAGGTATATCTAAATTTGCAAAAGTCTCGCTTTTTTCACATCTCAATAATTTGGCAGATATAACACTTAGTGAAGATTATGCGACATTAACGGGCTATACACAAGAAGAAGTTGTCCATTATTTCGATGATTATTTGTCAAAAATACAAACCAAACTTAATTTATCGCAGGAAGACCTGTTGGAAAATATGCGGATTTGGTACAATGGGTATAGTTGGGACGGTGTTAAGAGGGTCTATAATCCTTTCGGCACATTGAATTTTTTAGCTGACCGCCAATTCAAAAACTATTGGTTTTCAAC